>JBBSYK010000001.1:0-24624 GCA_038045285.1 Nanobdellota archaeon
TTGTCCATAGTAGAAATAATTAACTGATGTTCGATAAAGATGATAATCATGAGATCAAAAAGACGATGCGCCACCTCGCCTTAAAAGACGAGGTTTGTGACAGGCGCTCGTCTTTTGGATGCTCAAGGAACCACCACACCGTAAATGGTGTGGTTTTCGTCAAGTTCCTTGACATAATGATATTGTTGATTTTTTAGATGCCCCATAGCTTGTTATGGGGAAGTTCACTTTACCAGTCTTTGAAGAATTTCCATTGCTTTTCTTTTATCTGTATTTGCACCAAGGTTTTTAATAATTAGGCCCATGTATGCATTGGGCCGGAGGCCAGGGTTTTCTTTAATAATTTTTAGGATTTTTTCTTCAAGAAGGTCAGGGTTTAATGTTTCAACTTTCAGCGCCTCATCAATTGGAATGCCCGATGCAATTTTGAACATTGTTCCTTTAATATCATTTTCTTTAATTTCCCCTTTAATTAATTTTTCAAGAATTGTCTCTAGAACTCTTTCATTTAGAATATTATAAATTTCTTCACTTGTTTTTTTTAACTTTGATGCAAATTCAGATCTCCATAGAGAAACCATTTTTGCAATTAAGTTAGCATCTTTATCGTATAATTTAAGCAATGTTTCAAATTCATCTAGGTTTTTATTAAGTATGAGTTCAACAAATTCATCGGTAAGACCTTTTTTCTTGAGTTCTGATTTTATTTCATTTTTCAATTTAGGCAAGTTTTTCTTTATTTCATTAAGTTTATCTCTTCCTATTTTGAGCAATGGCAAATCGGTTTCAGGATACATTCTCGCTCCTGAAGGCAGAGGTCTAAGAAATTCTGTCCCGCCATTTTCCAATGCGCCTCTTACTTCACCTTCTTTTTTTCTATTTTTAATATCGTTGGATTGTCTTTCTATTTCTTTATTGACTGTTATAATCATCATTGCAGGATCCTGAAATCCTTTTATCTCTACTCTTTCATGGCCTTTAATACTCATGTTAATGTCTTGTCTAATTGTGCCAATTCCTCTTTTTACTTTACATGCGCGTAAAATTTCGCCTATTTTTAATGCGGCTTCCTTAACTTGTTCGGGTTTAGTAATATCTGGGGCTGTGGCAATTTCTATAAGAGGGATACCTAGTCTGTCCAGTCTATAGACTGCCTTTTTTTCGTCTTTTTCTATGATTCTTGCTGCGTCTTCTTCTAAACACACAGAATCAATCCTTATTCTGCCAAAACTTGTTTCGAGAAAGCCATCATGAGCTATAAGGACAGTTCTTTGAAATCCAGAGGTGTTGGATCCATCAATAACTGTTTTTCTCATTATTTGAGTTATTGGATAAATCTCGCAATTTAGTAAGAGAGCGATTTTTAATGCTTCTTCAAGGGCAAGTCCATTAATAAGATAAGGAGGACATTCGTCAAGTTCAACTAAACAAGTTGTATCTTTATATGCTTGATATGTAAATTCTCTGTCCAAAGCTGCTTCGTGAGCAACTGCTACATCAATTTCACCTGTTTCGCCTGCAATAGCGTGTAATTTTCTTTTAATTGAGAAATGTGGTTCATCGCTTCTTAAATATGATGAACATTTACAGAAAAGCTTAGATCCAACATCCAGCTGCTGATGGATCTCGAGGCCTGATTTGAAGGATATTTTATTGTAATCGATTTTTTTATCTTCAGTCATAAATTCATAGAGAAAAAACGAGTTATTAAATATTACCTAAAACTAACGATACCTTGCTATTTTTCTCTGAAATGTTGCTTTGTTTTTCGTTATATTGAGAAGACCATAACCTTTAACAATGTTGTCTAAAGTTATTATTTTGATTTCTCCCCGTATTAAATCTTCTGAATATTTTCCACTATGCCCTGCAAAAACGAACTTAGGTCTTATTCTCTCAATTTCACTAATAACTTGTGGGACATACTCTATAGAACAATTTGCGTTTAAAGGAGACTCGTGAACGAGCAGTATATCTAATTTTCCGCTTGGAATTATTTTCAATCCTTCAACTTCTTTCTCACCTACTGAATACAAAGAGAAAGAATGAGAATAATTTCCGTCTAATCCTGCAAAACTGATCCGATTATTATCTCTCTCGAATTCATATATTGCTCCGCCGATAATCTTTGTTGGTGAACATAAAATATCTAAAGAAACATTTTCAGGTTCGTGATTGCCATAAATGTAAAAATGGGGTGTTTGACCAAATAAATTTTTTATTTCGTGATGATCTCCACAATCTAATACTATTTCTGGTCTTTCTATTTCATGAGCTGAGATTGCCGCTGTATAGTCTTCGTGTATGTCTGTTAAAATTAAAATCTTCATTTTTCTAACTCTCTTTGATATTTTCCTGAGCAGTGAGTTATTAGGCTTTCTTCTATTCCAGTATTATCTTTGTTTAAATAATAAAGAACTCTATCAAGAGCCAGTTTTCTATTGCCAGCAAGGTAATTAGATAAACATCTTGGTTTGATATTTTCTTTTTCTGCCAAAGACAAGAGATGGCAGATATCTTGTAAATCTTGCCTTCTTGGTAAGTTACAGCCGCTGTTAACATTTAGTTTCATGTCTAATAGCGAAATTACACCTAAAAAATTAATTTTTATACCGTAAAAACTCGCAGTAGATTTTTCATCCCAATGATAGTCCATTATTCTAGTATTATGAACTAAGATTCCTTGTCGCGGATTACCTAATGGATGAAAAACGTCTACTGTTGCAGATGGGAGCAAATTATTGTTTGCATCGTATGAAGAGCCTCTTATTGTTTTTTTGTTTCCTACAGATCTAGATTTTTCACATATGTCTAATTTATCGAAAGATTTTTTTATTAAATAATCGGCAGAAATATGTTTAACTAAAACATCTAAGTCTCTAGTGCCTCTCCATCTATTTATAACTTCAGTATCAAAATGTTTAACTAAATTTCCTATGACTCCAAGTCCTCCAATGAACATTATTTCTTCAGATGAATCAGCTTCGTTGGCTTTATGTCCGATTGCCATCATATAACGAATTTGATCAAAACTATCTTGTTTGTCTTCAAGACTTGCTTCTTTCATATCTTTAACGTAGCTATTATAATTATCAGTAAGCTGCAAATGTTCTTCCGTACTTATTAGGGTTTTATTCATAAAAATGATATTGAAAAGTGATATTTAAATCTTTCTATTTGTAACTTCTTGGAAGTTACAACAGTTTAATCTATCTTCCAAATTTTTC
Organism: Nanobdellota archaeon; assembly: GCA_038045285.1. Taxonomy (GTDB): domain Archaea; phylum Nanobdellota; class Nanobdellia; order Pacearchaeales; family GW2011-AR1; genus VGKP01. Next base: position 3,228 of record JBBSYK010000001.1, read on the forward strand.
TTAATTCTAAAATGCCTTCTGAGAAGGGAATTTCTGGCTTCCATTCCAAGAGCTTTAAGGCAAGAGAGTTATCGGCCAAAGTGTCTTTTGGTTCAAGACGGGCAGGGATATACTCTATATTTCCTCCAATTAGTTCTGCGACCTTATTAATGGATATATTATTACCAGCACCTATATTGATGGATTCACCTTTTCCTATATTTTTTGATTCTGCAGCCAACAAATTGGCATTAACAACATCTTTCACATGAGTAAAATCTCTTGTTTGATTACCGTCACCTGTTATTGTTAAAGATTTTCCTTCAGATTTTTGTTTTAGAAATTTTCCGATAACTAATGGATAAGCTCCTTCAGGATCAAGCCTAGGTCCATAAACATTGAAATATCGCAGAGAAACTGTTTCTAGACCATAAATCTCGCTCCAGAGTTTGCAATAAAGCTCTCCGATGTATTTATGCAGGGCATATGGGCTTTTTGGTCTAGGAAACATGGTTTCTTTTAAAGGAAGAATATTTTGATCGCCATATACTGAACTTGATGATGAGAAGATAACTCTTTTTACTCCACCTTCTTTTGCAGCAATTAAAATATTCAAAGTTCCAGAAACATTTATTTCATTTGTTTCTTTTGGATGTTCAATTGAAAACTGTACTCTTGGCATGGCTGCAAGATGAAAGACAAATTTTGCATTTTTTATTATTGGTTCAATTTCATTTAATTTTCTAATATCCGCATTAATGTATTTTGCATTTGAATTTAGATAATCTTTTTTTTCATTTATGATGTCTATGACCTGAACATCATATTGTTTTTCTATTAATGAGTCAACTAAATGACTGCCTATAAATCCTGCTCCTCCAGTTACAATTACTTTTTCTTTTTCCATATGACTATATTAATATCATATTAATAAAGATTTATGGTTTAGAATTGATGGAGCTAATAGGTTTTATTGAAACCTTAAGATTTGTATTTGCGCAATCCCCCTACTTCAGTTCGAGGGCAAGCAAATCAAATCTTGATGGTGCTCAAGAACCCGAACACGCCCCGAACTTTAGTCAGAGAGTTCTTGACAGATTAATTTCAATCTGCAGTCAAATTCTCATTTAATTCCCCAGCAAAATTTTCAAGCATTTTTTCCTTGACTTGCTTTTTCCAGCCAAAATGGCCAAGAACAAAACCGAGTTTGACTAATGCTGTTTCTGCTAACATATCTTCTAGAAAAATAACTCCCGCATCTATAAGCTCCCGGCCGTTGCTATAAACTAGTGGATCTAACCGGCCGTAGATAGTTTGGGCCGCAGCACAAATGACAAATCCATTTTTAATGTGTTTTTTTAAAGCTGGAATCCAATTATGTCCTGCTTCAGAAACAGGCAAATGTCCAAGACCAGCTGCTTCAATTATTATGCCTTTGTATTTTAATGCATAAAGATCTAAAATATCGACAGTCTGTCCTGGATAAAATTTAACTAATGCGACTTTATCAGTGAATTCTGTGTCTAAAATTATTTTGTTTTCATTTCGAGGTTTGTAATTAGAGATAAACTCTATTTTATCAGGCCATACTTTTGCGATTGGAATAGTGTTTATTGGCTTGAAGGCGTCTCTTCGAGACGAATGCATCTTTCTAACTTTTGTGCCGCGCAAAGCATGGCAGAAATCATCGTTAATTGATGCGTGGCCTACTATCACCACTTCTGCTGCATCAGAAAGAGCCATCATTGCAGCACATTGTAAATTAAGATTTGCATCACTTGATGCACGATCAATACTTCTCTGAGAATAAGTTAAAATAACAGGTTTATTTAGATTTTTTAGAAAGAAGGAAAGGGCTGCTGCAGTGTAGGCTAAAAAATCTGTGCCGTGAGTCACTATAACGCCTTTAATTTCAGGATCATTTAACATTGGAGTAATTGCTTCAGCTATTTTAATCCAATGTTCACAAGTCATGGCTTCAGAGGAAGTCATGAATGGGACTTCAATTGATTTCACATTAACTTTTTTAAATAATTCGGGATAAAACCTTTTAAATTCATAAATATCGGTTAACCATGAAACTCCTCCTTTTTTAGGATTTAATTTGGCTGCAATAGTTCCTCCTGTAACAATAAGGCCAATGGAAGGAAGATCTTTATTTGATTCAGACACTTTTATTTGCCTTGCTTCCTCTTTAAATTTCTTTAATGCTCTGGCAGCCAGAATATTTTCCTTAAGGATACCTATATTATAACCTGATTTCAATTTTAAAAGAATGATATTATTATCAGGACTTTCAATTATTTGTCCATCAATTTCTTCTTTTGCCAGCCTTAACCTGACATAATCGCCAGGATTAAAAGTTAATTCTGCCATACTTATCAGAGAGAAAAAGTGTTTTTAATTCTTGTCATGTTCATTAATGATGGATTAAATATTTTGACGATTATAAGTTTTTGTAAATTTATAAATTTGGCGGAACTTTTTGCCCTATAATTTATTGTTCAGGGCCAGTTCAGTTTCACACGAGTTATTTTAATTTATTATCTCTTCAATTAATATCGGAAACTCTTATTTCTTTTTTTAAAATTCTCAATATTTCAACCCCGCATTTATTCCAGAATTCAAGAATTTCTTCAGCTTGTATAACAGATGCTCTAAATCCCCGATAGTTTATGTCATGCCTAATCTTTTTTAATCTATCAAGTGAATTTAACTTTACTTTGTCTTTAATATCAAATTCTTTTAATATTTCCATGCTTACTTCGTGATTTTGAGGTTCATATCCAGTAAGCCATAATTTTACATCACCAAGCTGCCTAATAGACTCATAGATCTCTCTGAAGACTAATGTGGCAGTGTTATTATCAATTTTAATGTCTTGCGTTACTTTTGAATTAACTTCTGCAGAATTAATCATAGATTTTATTTTTTCTAAGTCTCGTTGTCTATTTCTAAGTGCTCCCTTCATAATCCAATATTGAATGTTCATTTTTTAACCTCCAAAAATCCCCATAAAAGAATACCATTTGCAATATTGTTAAATAAATTATCATCAATACTTGCCCTATTGAAAATATGCATCTGAATTTTCCTTCCAATAATTTTTTCAAATTCAGTTAATTCTCGGAGCCCCATAGTTTGGTATTCTTTTACTTCATTTGACTCTATTGCTATATCAATATCTGAATTGGAAATATCTTCTCCTTTTCTAAAGCTGCCAAATAATAGTATTGCTTTGGGATTTTTAAAATGCTCAATAATAAATTCGACAAGACCACTTTTGTATACAAATCCTAGATTGTAAACTATTTTACTTCGGATAAACAGCCAGTTTGTTTGGTTTGATTTTATCCTCCATATTTTGCTTAATTTTTCAATCGTAATTAATCCTGCTTCTTGAAATTCATTTAAAATATTTCCAATGTTTGCTTTAGCTACACTTGCTTCTCTCGCTAAATCACTTAAGCTAAACTCCTTTTCAGGATATTTAAACAGAATCTCAATTATCTTGTTTTTTGCAGTTTCTTCATATAACTTAAGATATTTTTTTTGAACAAATGGTTTTTTCATATAACATATGTTATATGTTCGAACTATATAAATGTTTCTATAGTGTTAAGTCCAGAATGAAATTTAACATTATCAAGCTAATCTCTATGTTAAGAATTAAAGTTTATTTAACATGTAGAGCAAGATATAGAGAACTGTGTTAATTACGTGACATTTTGTGCGCAGTTCTCTAATGGATAACTACCGAAAACCTATCACTTAAACAATGCAGTTATCCATATAAAGAAGGTACTCAAAGAACAACTATTCTAACGGGCTGCTTACCTAAATAATTTTTTCTAACGTAGAAAAAATTATGAGATAGTTTTGGATTTTATCTAGCCCCATACATCACTTTTTCAAGTACAGCAACATGATCATTAAGTTTCTCGCGTCTTTTTGCATTCGATAATAATAGAGCAATTAACGTAAAGAGAGATATTGCCGCTAAGAAGAACATTCCCGCATCTGCCAAAGAAAAAGATGAGCTTTCTTGAATAACAGACCCTGTTAATTTTATTCCTTGTAATAAAAATAGAACAGCCAAGATAAAAAAGACAGAACCCTTTAAGAAGGATTTCATTTTTTTATTTTTTAAATAGTTTTCAAATGTTTTTCTTTCTTTCTCCGTTAGGCTTTTATAATATTCTGTCTTATTATAAGGAATAAGTTTATGAAAATGCGCTGAAACTCTTTGTTCAACTCTTATCATTCTTTCTATTAAATCCATTGAAAGAAACCTTTTTTTCTCTTTTTGAGTTATTTCATTAAAGTCTTTTTTTGGTTCAGCATGAGCAAGTAAATGATGCGTCATTTCTTCCTCCATTCAAGCTTAGTCATCTCTTCCTGCAAAAGCGGAATTTGCCTGTCAACATCTCTTATTAATTCTGCAAATTTCTTTGTTTTAATAGTATACATTCCTTCTGAAATTGAACCATCAGTAAAATATTGTTTTTGTATATCTATAATTAGTTTTTTTAAAATAGATTTTCTTAATATAAGCTTATTAATCTTTCTGCGTATCAATAATTTTGATATTTTAATTCTGTATGTAAGAAGCAGAATTATAAGCAGAAAAGAAACGGCGCTCATCACCTTCCAATTTTTAATGAAAATCTTTTTTATACTTTGTGTAGTTGCGTCATAAAAAAGATTAAGTGTTGTTTGCGAAGCTTTTATATTGGCTATTTCTTCATATGCCTTATCAATAAAGGGGTCTACTTTTTCATATCTCTCATTCGTCATTTCATCTTCAATATTATATAAAATCTTATCAACAGAGCTCTTATTTGCAACTTCTTCTAAAGATATATTATAAAACTTCTTTAGTGCAGCTATTTGATCCTTAGTTGATATAGCATTTTTATAAATATCTTCTATATCTTGGCAATAAGATGCAATTGAAGAAAAGTCTACACTTTTATTTTTTTCTTTTAATATTAATTGAGCATCATAAAGAGTTAACGCTTCTGTAAAAGAGTCATTAATTCGAATTATTTGAAATCCTTCTATTTTCATCTTTTCAATGATGCTTTGAGAATAATTAATACACCATTTTGCTTTCTCAAAATCAGTCGCGTTTTGTTGTATTTGATCTAAAGCAGATACTGCCTCGCTTAATAAAATACAAACAAACAGTGCAGTAAATATTAATATTTTCATTTTATCACCTTGAATACTTTTAATATTCTTCTTAAAGGATTGTTTGAAGCTAATGCTTCATTAGCTTCAATAAAAGTTAGTTGTTCTTCTATATCACCCATGCGAGAAGTATAACTTTTAATCATTTTATCATAAATTCTAGTCTCAAGAGTCTTCTTATTCAGATAGTCATCCTGCGTTTTCTTAATCAAATCAATAAGTCTCTTTTTTTCTTCAGAAAGAGCTTTGCGCTTTCCTTCTACTTTCAAGAGATTAGCGATTTTAGTCTCAATATGAATTCTTTCTTCAATCACTTGAGTGAGCCTAATTTCATATTGCTTCATTGCTTCTTCATATTCCTCCATAGACATCCTATTCTTTACAAAGCACTCTTGCTGTACAACTTTCATCAATTCAAGCAATAACTTTTCTTCTTCTCCTAATAACCGAAGTTTTCGCTTATATAATCTATAGCGTACAAAAAATGTAGAGCTGAAGGAAATTATAAAAGCACCTGCCAAAAGACCTAAACTCCCACCAGGATTATTCTTTATAGTATATAGAAGATTAAACTCTCCTTTAACTTCTAATGCATAAGTAAGTTTAACTTCTTTTAATCTTTCTAAAGCAAGAGCATAATCTCCTCGTTCAAATGCTGTTTCAGCCAAAAAGAACAACTTTTTTGTTTCTTCAGCACTTATGCCTTTCTTTTCAGCATTACTGATTCCAGACTTTATTTCTTCTATCAATTTCAATGATGCAAAAGCATTTTCATATATTTTATCAGCTTCTTCGGCAATCTGTTTTAGATCAGCAAAATTTAGTTCTTTATGATTTATCTCTGCTCTTTGCAATAAAGTTTTTATGGATTCTAAGTTTAAGTTAGAAGAATTCATCTTCCTTAATTGTTCTTTTATTTTCTCCAAAAGAGCCAATGCATCCTCTCTCCCAATTTCAAGCACAATAATAGTAGCAGTTTTCTTTTCATATACTTTGGTAGAGCTTAAAGTTTTATTTTCTGCTGTTAATTCTCCATAAATCTCAAAATAAATAGTATAATTTCCCTGAGGGAAATATGACGGAGCTGTAATTTTAACAGTTATATTTTTGCTCATTTTAGGCTCTAAAATATTTATTTCATCTGGTCGTAATTTAATATAAGAGGATTTAATTCCTGAAGCTACTATTTTGATATTTTTCATAAGACGGTCATATTTATTCAGAAATTCAAATGAGAACTCGTTGTTTTTTCCTCTGACTAATTCAAATGTTGCAAATGAATTCTCTTTTTTAGTTTCTTCCTTAGAAGCGCCGCCTCCCCCTCCCCCTCCGCTTCCTCCACTCCCGGCAGAAGCAGTTGGGTTGTCTGGATCAAGGGTTTCACAGACCGCAACTGCTATGCCATCACTTGCTCCATAACAACTTAAAGTTATGCTTGTTGTTTCAGTAAGAAGAGTTCTGTTATCAGAATGAGTTATTATTGTTCCATTGTTTTGATACCCTTGAGTGTATGAATAAATGGTAAATGTACCAGGACCCATAGAAGGCAGATTAGTTTCGTTAAAGAATAAAGTTAAGTTATTGTAATGCAAGGAATTATTTGATAAATTGCCGTATGTGCGGGAAAGATTGCCTTCTATGAGCCTAAAACCTGAAGGAAGGGACCAATTGAAACTTACATTGTAAGCAGTATTGTTTATTGTTCCATCGCCGACAAGATTTCTTATATAAGCAGCCAATGAGAAATTGGCATGAGTAAGATTAAGGCTTGAAGGAGCTGATTCTATTGCTTGATAAAGATAAGGGCCTGAAGTACTGACTGCTGTAACATTTGTACTATGCATAGTTGGAGAGGTAATTCCATTGAGATTAGTAACATCAGATACATTTATAGTGGCGCTTTCTTCCTTTACTTCATTAAGAAAAGAAATATTAATAGCGATTGTTGAGTTTGAATTTGCGCTAACTGTATATGTGTTAGAAGGCTTTAAGCAATTATTGTCAAAGCATATTCTTCCTTCTGCTAAATCATAAGTTAGCCTTGTACTTAATGAGCAGTTATTTACAGAATAGGGTGCATCGCCCGTATTTTGAATTGTAATGTTTCCTATTCTCTTATTTTCATTAAATCCGCTTGCTTGTCCAAGAGAATTAGAACTTAGATTCCATGTGCAATCCCATGTTGAAGATATTGTTCTATTTAATGTTTGATTGCTAACTCCGAGAGTATCATTTGTCCAAATATTATATGTGTAATTAACCTCTGAGCCAATCAAAGTGACATTTGCCTGATAAACATTATTTCCCTGGCTTAGCATTGTTGCATTATTCCAGCCGGTTCCGTTATGATGCTGCAAGATAACATTTGTTACTGATACTCTATCATCTCTGACAGTCGCATTTATAGTTATATTCTTCATAGGATCAACATAACCTGTTTCGTTAGGGTAAAAGACTATACTGGTAGTATTCGGTGCAAGAAGATCAACATAGAAAGATCGTGTCTCAGACCAGTTTTGATTGTTTCCATTGTCTATACAAGTTATATTCCAATAATGGCTTCCCCCTGAAACAGAGGTTGCGTTTAAATTTGTGAAAGTGTTATTCATTACAGAGGTATTTATTTGAACAAGAATAGAGTCTATATTGAGAGAGCAATTTAGCTGTCCTGATGTTTCATCTATTACTGTGAAATTGAATGTCAGGTTCCTTAGAGAAACATTAAGTTCATTAGATAAATTATAGATGAATATTGCAGGAGGGAATGGGTCTAAGGATTGAATTGAAAAATTAATGCTCCAGCTTGTTACATTAAATGTAACATTGCCTGCCTGTAATGACGTTAGATTTTGGCATATTCCAGATGGGCATTGAATGTTATCCATAAACATTGCTAATCTAGTTAGGGTTGTTGATATGTTGTAGGCAGTGATTTCAGCGCTTTTGTTGAAAGATCTGTTGGAAACAGATGCGTTGACGAAAAATGAATTATAATTAATTTGAACAATCTCGCTCAAATTGTTTCCTGTGCTGTTTATATTTTTAAGGAATTTTATTTCTCCGAATCTCGTGCTTTTGAAATAAACAACAGAGCCGTTTCTGTAAAAAGAAAAGTTTCTTATTGATTGGTCAATTAGATAAGTTGAATTAATGTCTTCCTGGGAGAAGTTCAAATCCCTGCCATCAACTTTAAAGAATTGATTGTTGCTTAAATTATTGAATGTAGGAGTATTTCCTCCAGATGCTTCAAAATTAAAAGCATGGCTCATTGTTCCGTTCGTCATTATTGTATTGTTGTTCATAATGTTATTTTGCGATACAGAAAATATGTATATTCCATGATTGTTTCCAGTTCCGTTTGTGGATATAGTATTATTTTCAATTAAATTTTGCGAGCTTGCAGAAATATAAATCCCATGATTATTTGTTGTCCGGCCTGTTGAAATATTGTTGCCTGTAATGTTATTATTATTTGCGGTTGTCAGCAAATAAATTCCGTAATTGTCACTTGTTCCATTGGTCGTTATAGTGTTATTGTGAACTGTGTTATACGTTGATGTTAGTAAATAGAGGCCATAATTTGTTGTTGTTCCGTTTGTTGAGATTTTATTATCTTTAATAATATTGTTTGTTGGATTGTTCGTTACGAGATAAACACCCCAGTTATTTGCTCCAGAGCCTCGTGTTGCGATAAGATTATTTATTAATTGATTACCATTTGCATTATTATCTATATAAGCTCCTAAATTTGTCGTTGAACCAAGAGTTGAAAAGCGGTTTGATGTTACATTATTATTGTTGCTGTTTGATATTCTTATGCCATAATTATCTGTTGTAGAGCCACTTGCAGTGACATTATTATAAGCAATAATGTTGTTTGTGGATGATGTTAAAATATAGATGCCATAATTAGCATTTGCAGTTCCATTTGTAGAAATTGTGTTTGCTGATATTAAATTATTAATTGAACTTGACGCAATATAAACTCCATATCCTGTACTTGAACCGTAAGTTGAAATATTATTATTAGTGATATTATTACTATTTGCAGAGGTTACTATGTAAACCCCAAAATTGTTTGTAGAAGTTCCATTTACGCTTATTTTATTATTGCGGACTGTTGTTGTTTGAGCGCCCGATAATTGTATGCCATAATTAGAGCCAGAAGTAGAGCCATTAGTAAGAATAATGTTATCAGAAATAAGATTATCATTAGAAACAGATATGACTATGCCCATGTCAGTACTATTACCTGATGTCCAGATTGTATTGTTTGTTATATTATTTGCGTTTGAGCCAGTGTCAATTTGAAATCCATAATTATTCGTAGAAAAGCCGTTAGTTGAGATAGTATTGTTCGAAATTAGGTTTCCTGATATAGAACCAGTCATATAAAATCCAATATTGTAGGCATCTGTGCCGTTTGTCATTATTCTGTTAAAAGATAAAGTATTTCCTGAGGATGAGCCGTCCATCCAAACTCCTTCACCCCCTGTAACGCCTGAGCGCGCGCCAGCGTAAGTTGAAAAAGTGTTATTGAAAAATTGATTTCTGTTGGAACCTGAAATATAAAGCCCAAAAGCACCATAGTTAGAACCTGTTGCTCTGACACTGTTGTTTGTAAAATTATTATCGTTTACTGTACCGAGATAAATTCCATAATTATTTGTAGTTCCATTAGTATAAACAACATTATCTCTAATTATATTATTAATTGAAGTTGTAACTACATATATTCCAAAGTTGCTTCCTCCTGTTCCATTTGCAGAGATTTTATTACCCATAACTAGATTATTGCTTGCGTGAGCATTTAATGCAATTCCAATATTAGTTGTTGTTCCATTTGTTAAAATTGTGTTGTTGGCAATTGTATTATTAGCACTTTGAATGAGGTATATTCCATAATTAGAAGTGCTGTTTCCGCTTGGCTTTATAGTGTTTCCAACAATAAAAGTCTCATTTGCTCCTTGATTAGCATATATCCCAAAATTACTTGTGCCGTTTCCATAGGTTGTAATTAAATTATTTACAACTTGTGTCTGATGAACTCTTGCTTGTAAATAGATTCCAATATTAGAAACGCCAGTCCTTCCTGTTCCATTTGCTGAGATTGAATTATTTATTATGGAATTATTGTTTGAAGTTGTGTCTATATAAATTCCATAATTATTATTTGTCCCATTTGTTGAAATATTGTTATTGAAAATAGATATATTTGGACTTACAGATGAGCGAATACCTATATTAGAATCTAACAGGCCTCTAGTATTAATAATATTATAATTAACTGTTGTATTGGAAATATTTGTTGCAAGATAAATTCCATAATTGCTTGTTGCTGTGCCTCTTGTGGTTATTGTATTTGCTGTAATTGTGTTGTTCCATGATTGTGTTAATAAATAAATTCCGTAATTGCCACTTGTTCCATTTGTGGTTATATTATTATTTGTTATATTATTATTAGAGGTTTGTGTTGCATAAATCCCCCAATTATTTGTGCCGTTTCCATCAGTATATACTGTATTATCCAAAGTATAAGTGCTATTTGAGCCACGTATAATGTAGATGCCTACATTGTTAGTTCCATTTCCATTAGTTGTAATTGTATTTTTTTGGATAATGTTGTTATGCGAGGCATAATCAATAAGCATGCCGTAATTATTTGAAATCGTACCATTTGCAGAAATTGAGTTATTTCTTAAAATATTATTTGATGCAACTGTTGAAAGATAAAGTCCGATATTACTCGAAGTGCCGTTTGTTGAAATATTATTATTAGTGAGATTATTATTTGTGCTGGTAAGGATAAAGATTCCATAGTTATCCGTTGAGTTGGCTCTGGTGTTTATAATATTTGCATCTATTTGGTTATAAGAAGAATTTGTTTGCAAGTAGATGCCATAATTTGAATTGCCTACACCTTTTATTGTTATCGTATTGAGAGCGAGATAATTACCACTTGCGTTGTTTTGCATATAGATTCCGTGATTTGTTGTTGTTCCGTTTGTGGTTATATTATTGCCAATTATTGAATTGTTTGCGCTGGCTAAAAGATATATTCCGTAATTGTTATTAGCACTGGAAGTTGTGGAAATATTGTTATTTGTTAGATTGTTTTTCTCTCCTCGCGTCATGTAAATACCGACGCCAGTAAAATTAATTGTATTATTGAAAATTGTGGCATTTGTGGCATTTTCAAGATAAATGCCGTATGCACTGTTTGAGCTTGCCAGTGTTATAATGCAATTTCTAATTGTTGTATTGAGCTGATTTGAGTAAATTGCTCTTCTTGAAAGAGAAGTGTTTTGAATTATATAGCCTTGACAATTAAGTTCGACATTTGCAGCAGTTATATTGAAGCAGCCTAAAACCCCTGTTAAATTTACGTCAGAGTTATTTAAGTTTCTTGTTAGAGTATAAGTTCCAGAAACATTTAAAGGCTGGCAGGAGTTAATATTTCCCGGAGTTGATTGAATTGTGAAGCCTGATGTTGCTCTGGTTGTTGAGTTGGAAGAAGTTTCGTTACTTAATGTCTCGTTACTTAATGTTTCATTAATTGTTGTGTTATTAATTGTTGATGAATTATTTTCTATATTTAGGGTTTGGTTAGAATCAGATGTTTCATTATTTATTGAAGAGTTATTTGCAACTGATTCGTTATTTAGTGTTTTATTCGTTACAGATTCGTTTGATAATTGTTCAAAAGATAGATTGAGAGTTTCATTTATCTGAATGAAGGAAGAGTTTATGTCGCTTTCATTGGTTGTGTTAATTATTTCTGATGCTGTTGAAAGCAGAGCCATAGAGAGAGCTATGCAAATTAGTAATATTAGGGAGAAATTGCTTCTCAATGACGCTTGTTTGTTGTATATCTTATTGTAAATTTGTTTTTTCATTATGCTTCATCTCATTATTGCTCATTTGCCTCGGGTTTAAGCCGAGTTTTTTGGTAAGAATATTCTTGAGCTTTTCCTTAATTAGCTTGAAATTATCCGCATTTCTTTTTAGATAGTCAGGATCTATCAAAAATCCTTGGTAGCTAATCTTATTCCTCAAGATTCTCAAATCATCGGCTATTCTTATCTCATGTTCTTTGAATTCTTTCATTTCTTTCAGGTACTCTATCAGCTCTTTATGACTTAATGTTTTATATCCCTCAGAAAGCATTATTGCAGTTACCAGCTCCTTTATAATTTCATAATAATCCGCAACCACAAGAGACTCCATTCCAGGCTTGTTTTCAAGAGCAATTCTATCTTCGATTAATGCTGCAATTCTGAGTATGCTTCTTGCCTGCTCTTTATCAGGTCTTATTTTTTGTATGTCCATTAAAACACCTTTAGATATCCTCTTACTATCTGTCCATTTAGAATATTATTTTTCAGTTCATTCGGCAACTTATTAAAATTACTTTCAAAATACAAATTTATTTTTCTTTTGAAAATCTTTTCATATTTGCCTAAATCAGTTTTCTTTTCCTTCGATTGTACAAACAAATCTATATCGCTTTTTTCACTGTCCTCTCCTCTTGATGCGCTTCCAAAAAGGATAATTGCATTAGGAACACATAAGTCGTAAATATAGTCTAATAACCCAGAATCATTCATCCTTAAAACTAAATTTTGCACCTTGTAGATATTATATTTTTTGCTTTCGATATTTGCCTTATAAGTAGGATAAATTCCCTTCTCTTCTTTTATTATAAGTTCTTCTTTTACAAGCTCTTTAATATGGCTTATCATTGAAGGCATAGTTATCATAGTTAACCTTACTAATTCTCTTAGATGAAATCCTTTAGCAGGATAATCAAAGAAAACTCCCATTATTTTATATCTGTTATATTTTTGTATCATATGAAATAATAATATATCATATGAAATAATAATATATCATATGGTATATAAATATATCTGTCTACAGAAACATTGAATATATTTAAGTTCTTGCGTAAAAGTACTTGCTTTTCATTTATTATATTCTTTCTCATTTTTCTTTTTTATCCATCTTTATTTTTCTTTCTCATTTTCCATCCTTTTTGAATTTTAGTTCTTTAATAAGCAGAGATTCAATAAAGTCAGAGATATCTTTACTGTTAAGAATGCAGTGAATTTTGACTTTTTTCCACACTTCTTCATCTATCTTTAAGCTTGTTGTTTTTCTCGCCATGTTTTTCTCAAAATCCTGATTTTTATAGAGTTAAGTATTATTTAAATCTATCTTTTTTAAATATAATATTTTTTTAAATATATATCTTTAAAATTATATAATACTAAATTAATTCTGCCAGCCAATAAAATTACATTAATTTGACAGGTAAATTAATTGTTATCGTAAATTCTGATGATTAGTATAACCTTTGTTCAGAATTTCCATGATAGATAATTCCAAAACCAATACTAGTCAATGGAATTATCTATAAAAATATTTATTTCTAAATGCAACGAACTCAAGATGTTATGAGAACTGGAAAAATAATATAATAAGTGTTAGGAGATTAGTTTTAGCGGAATTTTTAATAGGTCAAGTTAAAATAAAGTCACCTTTAAGAATTCTGTTGGGGTATACGATACCGCCTTCTCCTTTTTTAATATCATATTCAACAAGTCTTCTGTCTATTTCACTGCCCCTCATCTTAAGCACCTCAAGTGCTCGTTTTCTTGCTTTATTTTTATAAAAAACATTATAGATTGCGATAATGCCATCTGATAAAAAAGAAACTGCCTCCCCTCTTTCAATAGAAGTATTACCAATATGGCTGGGATTAGCTACTTCTCTAATCAAAAAAGAAGTCATCTTATGGCTTTCTAAATATCTAAATAATTGCTCCATATAAATTCTAAATCTGCTTTCTTCTCCTGAAAAAGCAGAAGAAATACTGGACAAAGAATCAATAACTACTATATCTGGCTGGAAATCAGGAGGAATTAACACTGGTTGAACCTCAACGAGCAATTCTTTTTTAGCCTCTGAAAGAAGCGCTTCTACACTTCTTGCTATGTCTAGTGCATTGAAGCGCTTTATATATAAGAGCTTTTTCTTTTCAAATTCCTCTGCATCCGCCCCGAAACTGCGAAAGTGACTAAATAATCGATATTCCGGCTCTTCAAAACTCATATAAAGCACTTTTTTTCCACGCTCGCACATTTTTTTAGCAAGTGTCAGACAAAGAATAGTTTTGCCGCTTCCAGGCCCTCCCTCAACTAATACAGCATTTCCTTTGGGGATGCCGCTGCCGAGTAAAACATCTAATCCAGGGACATAAGTCTTTAAAAATTCGCTTTCTTCTTGTCCCTGCTTTACTATCTTTTTTGCCCTCTTTTTCATTGTCTTTTAAAGATAAACGGGCTTAAAAGTCTTTCTCTTCTTCCCGAAAATTAATACCCTTTTGCAAAATAAGCAACTGTTTTTGTCTTCTTTCCAGATTTAATGCAAATACCTTCTTTTTCTGATTCTACAATAATGCGAGAAGTTGCACCGCCAGTCTCCTCTTTAATTTGCGTTTCTATTTCTTGATCATCTACCATAAAAACCTTAACAATTTTTTTCATTTCCAGCTTCTCTTTTAACTCTTTTAAAGTCTTTGCATGATCAATGCCTTTTTCTAAAAACTCCCTTGCTTTTATAAGAAGAGATTTTTGAATATCCTCTAATAATTCTTCAACTCTTTTTAACAATTTATTCTCATTAACACTTTCCTTTTTTCCACTATCTCTTCTCACTAAAGTAACTTGCTTTTTCTCTAAATCTTTAGGCCCTATTTCTATTCTTAAAGGAATTCCTCTAAGCTCCCATTCACTAAATTTCCATCCAGGAGAGTAATACTCTCTTTCATCAAAAATAGGGCTAAATTTCTCCAACTTCTTATTAATTTCATGTGCTTTTTTCATAACTTTTTCTTTTGAATCTTCAAATATTATAGGAATAGTAACAACTTTACGTTCGGCTATTCTAGGAGGCAATATAAATCCTTTATCATCACCATGAACCATCGCCAAAGCCCCAATAAGGCGAGTTGAAAAACCCCAGGAAGTTTGCCATGGCAAATGCTCCTTCTCATCTTTTCCTTTAAATTTAATTTCGAATGACTTTGCAAATCCCTGCCCTAGATTATGTGAAGTCCCGCATTGCAAAGCTCTTCCATCAGGCATTAATGCTTCAATAGTCATAGTCTCTTTTGCCCCAGCAAAAGTCTCTGCCTTAGATTTCTTTCCAACTATAACCGGAATAGCCAGCAATTCCTCAACCATTTTCCTATATTCTTCTATAATCTCAAGCATATTTTCTTTAGCATCCTTTTCATTTTCAAAAACACAATGCCCTTCCTGCCACAAAAACTCTCTCGTTCTAATAAAAGGCTTAGTCTGCTTTACCTCCCATCTCAAAACATTGCACCACTGATTTATCTTTAAAGGTAAATCTCTCCAGCTTCTAATCCACTTGGCATAAGAGTCATACATAATTGTTTCTGATGTTGGTCTCAAGGCTAATCGTTCTCCTTCTTCTTTGCCTTCTATAAAGGCCAGCTCTGGAGCAAATCCTTGTGCATGCTTCGCTTCTTTTTTGAAGAAACTTTCAGGAATTAAAAGAGGAAAATACGCATTTCGCACACCTTTCTTCTTGAGAATTTCATTAAAATACTCTTGAATCTTTTCCCAGATTGCATAAGCATTGGGTCTTATAACCATAAAACCTCTAATTGGCGCATAATCAGCTAATTCAGCCTTTTGTACAAGCTCTGAATACCACTCAGAAAAATTCTCATTTTTCCTAAATGTAAGCCCCTTGATTTCTCTCGTTTTATTTGTCTTATCATTCTGACCAAGATCTTTATTCTCTTTCATATAACTACCAAGAAACAATGTTTATTAAATCTTACGAAACAAATATTTTTTTATTGATTAAAGAATAAAGAGGACTTTGACAAACCCCTAAAGTCCTCTATCGAGCCGCTTTGAAAACCCTCAGATAATATCAAATTGGAGAGTTATTCAAAGCTCTCTAAAGATTAAAGCAATATAGGTCCACGAGGAATTGAACCCCGGTCACAGCGTCCGAAGCGCTGTATTCTATCCACTGAACTATGGACCTATAAAATTATTAAGCAATTTCCTTTTTAATACTATTGAGGACTTTGACAAACCCCTAAAGTCCTCTATCGAGCCGCTTTGAAAACTCTCAGATAATATCAAATTGGAGAGTTATTAAAGCTCTCTATCGAATAATTAATTTTAAATTAAAATGATATATAATCAGCCCACATAAATTGAGAGGATTATACATAATAGAATTATAATTGTAGATAATATCTGTCTATGGGTAATTTTTTCCTTTAGAAAAATAATTGCAAAAAGCAATGTAAGTATAGGGGACAGCAAAAATAAAACAGTAGTGAAAATAATTCCTAAATTTTCATAACCGTAATAAATAATTATTCTATAAATAGGCCATATGACTCCAATTAATAGGATAATTAATATAGAATTTTTATTTACATCTCTACCAGATGGCCTGAAAATAAGATAACATATAATAAATATGAAAAAACATCTTATAAAGTAAAAGGCAAAAGGATTATAGAAGGGCAATAAAAGCTTCGATACAGTAAGTTCAACTGCAAAAAGGAAGCTTCCTAATAATGCAGAGATTATATATTTATCATATACTAAATGGTGTTTTTTGATATGAGCTAAAATTAAAGATAAACTGGCAATTAAAGCAAGCAAAATTAAACCGAAGTTCCTTTCAGATTTATATAATACAAATGCCAACACAATTGTAAAAAAAGGTTGCATAAGCCATAATGGCTCAAATTCTGTTAAAGTTTCTCTTTTAAGAGAATAAAAAATAAGTAAATTTGCTCCTACAGAAACTAAAATTACGAATAAAAATAAGAGTATATTAAAAAGAGAAAATGCCTGCGCTTTAATATCTATAAAAAAATATGCTAATGGAAGCATGACAATAAAGATTGCAAAAAATTCGTAGACCGTATAATTTTTATAATCAAGCTTTTTCTTTTTAAGCAATCTTTTTTCTAGAATCATTCCTGCTGCTTCCAAAAATGAACCTATTATAGGCAAATACATTTTGCAATTCCTCTTTTTGTTTTGTTAATCATTTAGTATTTTTTGCAGAATATCTCTGGTGACTTTGAAATCGGCTCTTCTATTAGTTGCTTTCATAATTTTTCCCATCAAAAAGTCGAATGCTTTTGTTTCGCCTTTTTTGTAACTTTCAACTGCTTCTTTATTTTCTGAAATGACTTTCTGAGCAATTTTCTTAATTTCATTGGAGTTATCGATTTTTCTTTCTATGTTGGAAGGGAGGAAACTTTTTGGAACAAATCTATTTAGAATTTGTTTGCCCTGTAATTCAGTAATTTTACCCTCTTTGACTAATTTCAAGAGAGCAATAAAATGATCTGGATCGATATTAATTTCGTCTAATTTCATTTTATTGTAATTTAGAACTCTGAGCAGTTCAGTTGTTATCCATGGAAGGGCAAATTTCGCATCAATTTTTTCTGAAACAGCTTCAAAAAATTCAACAATATCTATATTCTTAGACAAAATTTGGGCATTTTTTTTATCAATTTTATATTTTGAAATAAGTTTGTTGAGCTTTTCTTCTGGAGCCTCTGGAATTTTTTTCTGCTGTATTGAAATGAATTCATTATTTATTGCTAAGTTAGACAAGTCAGGGTCGCTTATGAATCTATAGTCGTCCTGCTCTTCTTTTGATCTCATCACTTCTGTTTTTCCAGAAGCATCATTAAATCTTCTCGTTTCTTTTTTATTATTTCCAAATTTAGTTTGTCTTTCAAGTTCAAATTCTATTGCTTTTCCGATGTTTTCCAGAGAGCTGATATTTTTTATTTCAACTCTTTCTGTTTTATTTGGAATATTAACGTTTACATCTACTTTTATTCCTGCATTTGAATCAGCAGCTTTCAAATATGAGAGGTTATGAAGAAGTTTTTTGAGCCAGGAGACTACTTCTTCAGCTGTTGTGAAATCCGGTTCTGTGATAATTTCAACTAGAGGAAGGCCTGAACGATTATAATCAATTTCTCCTGTATCAGGATTCCAAGAGGCTGGATCTTCTTCTAAATGTAAACTTCTTATATTAATTCCATAAAATTTTCCATTCTTTCCCATACCTGAGATGTGGGGACCGGAAAGAGTATTTTGATATCCTTTAGGCAAATCCGGCCAATTATAATGCTTTCTTTGCCATTTTATACTATTATTAATCTTACTTTTCAACATTAAACCTATTTGCACTGCTTTTTCAACTGCTGTTTTATTTGGTAGCATTGGTTTTGCTCCAGGCATCCCGCAACATATAGGGCAGATATAGACATTTGGTTTAAGCCCTCTTTCCCTTGAAGATATACATTTACAGAATAGTTTTTCTTTAGTTATTAAGTAAACATGAATTTCAAGCCCAATCATTCCCTGGAGAAGCTCTTGTTTCATATACTTTTTAGTATATATTGATTTTTAATTGTTTTGTATAATTGATTTGTTTTAGAAACTTATAAAAAGCCGTCATTCTTTTGAAAAAGATGTTAGGAGGAATGGGGGGTTTAGATCCAAGGAAAATGCAGGCTTTGATGAAGCAAATGGGTATAAAGCAGGAAGAGATAGATGCTTTAAGAGTCATTATTGAGAAAGAAGACTCTAAGATTGTTATTGAACCTGCAAATGTACAAAAAATCGTCATGCAGGGCCAGGAAAGCTGGCAAATAACTGGAGATACACGAGAAGAGGCTAAAGAAGAAGAAATTAGAGAGGAAGACATTAAGATGGTTTCGGATAAGACAGGGAAGTCTGAAAAAGAAGCAAGGAAAGCTCTTGAGGAAACTAATGGCGATATTGCTGAAGCGATTGTGAAGTTGAGTGAATGATATCTGGAAGATTTTAAAAAGTATTTATTTATAATATATAACGTGGAACATAAATAATTGAACGTTGCTTTTATGTTCCCCGAATATAGCATCAGTGTCCGCGTTCAATTATTCGAGTCCGATGCTATAATTAAAGTTGTTAGAGAAAAAATTGTTAGTTTTGGTATCAGATTTATTATTTTCAATGGATGTATTGTAAGTAATAGAGAGTGTTATCATATTAAAGAGGATTTTAGGAAATTTAGTAAATTATATGCGAATTATAAATATGAAGAGAATAAGGGTGGGAAAGATATACAAATACTTTATGTGGAGTTGAGGGAAGGACTTAAACGCGAGATAGTTTTTTAATAGGTGATTCTATAATAATGCATGGATAATTTACAGAAAAAACTTATTGAAGCATTGGTTGAAGCGGAGAAAAATTGGATATCAGCAGATCATTTTATTTATGTAATTTATCCTGCAGTTAAAGATGAAAAATTGCATCTTCGCGTATTAGAAAATTTGTATAAGAGTGTTGTTTTGACTATTACATCGGTTCTTAAATTTGAATTTTTACATAAAAGGATTGATCTTACTAAAGATCCTAAGAAGAATCTTGAGATATTTTTTAATAAATGTTCTAAACATTATGGCATTGGGGAAGAAGACTCGATTTTGCTGAAAAGAGTGGTTTTTTTAGGCAAGAAACATAAGAATAGCGGATTTGAATTTTCTAGAACAGGAAAAATTGTTATTTTGGATGATGATCTTAATACCTTCATTTTAAGTTCTGAAGATATGAAAAAGCTTCTTGTTTCTGTGAAGAGGTTAATTGATAAAGTTAAAATAAAATTTAAAGATAATTAAAATTAGATGGAATGAATTATCTATATTAGAGAGAATTGGGATTGCAGTGTTGCATAAATACTTATTATATTAGCCTATAAACTTAACTTTCTTTTTTGTAATTATTACATAAACTCTTTTACCGAGATATCTTCTAGGCACATCAGCCTTAGCAGATGTACCTATCGGTGTAACAATTCGTTCTAAAAATCCTTCTACTTCATTATCTTTCAAATATAGCTTTCCTTTATTTAACTTTATTATTCTCACAATAAGATAACTATAGATAACTATATAAACCTTTCGGTTTTATAATATGTAGGAGGTTAAAATGATAGCAAAACAAAAGAGATGGGGTAAAAAAGCAACATATATCAGAGATTGGAAAAATGTTAATGAAATTCATGTCAAAAGAGCAACTTTTTATTTAGATTTTAAATGGATTAAAAGTTGGGATGATGAATTATTTGAGATGAATAAAGGAAAAAGAGGAGCTCTTTTTCAGTTTCCTAATTCTCTAATAAAACTGCAGGCAATCTGGCTAAATTTCTTTAGTTATCGAGGAGCAGAAGGGATAACTAGAAAATTTGTTGAATTTGGTTTATAGATAATTCTGGTAATTATGTTACTAATAGCCCAGAATTCTCTAATGGACAATTCTTAAAAATAAGCAATACAATCAACAGAATTGTCCATATTGAGACAATTTAATGATTACTCGACTATTCAGCGTCGAGTAAATAATCTGAATTTAGAAATTCCTAAACCAAAGAACAAAGAAATTTCAGTTTCTACAGATGGCTCTGGAGTTAAGATGAATATGAGTGGAGAATATTTTGAGGAGAAATATGGAAAGGGAAACAGAAAAAAGTTTATCAAAGTTGTTGTTTCTGCTGATCCTTTTGAGAGAGATATTCTCAAAATTGAAGTATCTCTCGAAGGTGAAGGAGATTCAGAACCTGATGTTGCTGAAAAACATATGAAAGAATTAGTCGAAGAAGGTAATTCTATCGATAGATTTTTTGGAGATGGATCATTCGATAAACATAAACTGTTTGATTTTTGTGATCAGCACAGAATAAAAACAGCGATAAAAATTCGCGAAAGTGCGGATCCAGAAGCACAAGGATCTTGGAGAAGAAGCGTGGAAGTGAAAAAATACAAAAAACTTGGCTATAAAAAATGGGCCAAGCAAAATGAATATGGTAGAAGATGGACAGGAACAGAGGGAATTTTTTCAGCCGTAAAGAAAATTTACGGTGAAAGGGTTAGAGCGCATAAAATAGAGAATATGTGTTTGGAAGCCAAGAGAAAATTCTGGGCATACCAACTTATCAAACGGTATGCCGAGGATAAAATGGCTTTAGCCAATTAGGAATTAAGAATTAGAAAATAATTTAGAAATTATGCAACACTGCATTACGGGATAAGTAAGTATAAAGCGCCCTCGACAATCAATTCTTTATAACATTCAATAATTCATTA
>JBBSYK010000002.1:0-4360 GCA_038045285.1 Nanobdellota archaeon
TGAGATGAATATGAAATTTGAATTTATTGAAACCTCAAGATTTGTATTTGCGCAATCCCCCTACTTCAGTTCGAGGGCAAGCAAATCAAATCTTGATGGTGCTCAAGAACCCGAACACGCCACGGACTTTAGTCCGAGGGTTCTTGACAAATATAGATAATGACCGCTTATAAGTTTAATTGATTTCTTGGGAGGCAAATGATTTAAATAAGGTCAGGTATTTATGAGATTATGCTAGATATAAAACTTTTAAGGGAAAATCCTGATTTGGTAAAGGAAAATATTAAAAAGAAAAATCAAAATGATAAAGTTAAACTTGTTGATGAAGCAATAAAAAAGGATGCTGATTGGAGAAAACTTAAGAGTCAAGTTGATAGTTTGAGGTCAGATAGAAATAAAATTTCTAAAGAGATAAATGATTTAAAGAAAGCAGGGAAAAATACAGATATTTCTATGAAGAAAGCTCAGAAGATACCAGATGAAATTGATAAAATTGAAAAAAAAGTAGCGATTTTGGAAGAAGAAGTTCGAAAGATCCTTTGGAATCTTCCTAATATAATTTCAAAACAAACCCCTATAGGTAAAGATGCTTCAGAGAATAAAGAAATAAAAAAGGAAGGAAAAATACCTAAGTTTGATTTTTCAATAAAAACTCATGTGGAATTAGCTGAAGCATTAGATTTAGCAGATTTTTCAGCATCAGCAAAAACTTCAGGCAATGGATTTTATTATCTTAAGGGAGATTTAGCATGTTTAAATCAGGCATTAATTAGTTTTGCTTTGGATAAGATGCAAAAAAAAGGATATTTATATGTAGAAACTCCTTTGATGTTGAATGAAAAATCTATTTTTGCTTCAATGGATAAAGCAGCAATAGAACAATCAATATATCATGTTGAGGGAGAAGACCTTAATTTGATTGGAACAGCTGAACAATCTCTTTTGGCTATGTATATGGGTCAGACAATACCTGAATGGGAACTTCCTAAGAGGTATATTTCTTATTCTATGTGCTTTAGGAAAGAAGTTGGTTCTCATGGAATAAATGAAAAAGGACTTTGGAGAACTCACCAGTTTAATAAAGTGGAACAATTTATTTTCTGTTCTCCTGAAGAATCTGAAAAATATTATGAAGAGCTGTTGAAAAATTCTGAGGATATATTAAATAGCCTTGAATT
This sequence comes from Nanobdellota archaeon, assembly GCA_038045285.1. Taxonomy (GTDB): domain Archaea; phylum Nanobdellota; class Nanobdellia; order Pacearchaeales; family GW2011-AR1; genus VGKP01. The sequence goes on from JBBSYK010000002.1 coordinate 1,179, forward strand.
ACCTTATAGAATAGTTGAAATGTGTTCAGGGGATTTAGCTGATTGGAAATATAGAAGTGCAGATTTTGAAATTTATAGACCAACTACAAAGGAATATGGAGAAGTTATGTCTTTATCAAATTGTACAGACTATCAGGCGCGGCGCTTAAATATAAAATGCATAGATAAGAGGGGAAATAAAAAAATATTGCATACTTTGAATAATACAGCCATTGCAACTTCTCGTATAATGGTTGCAATTCTTGAGAATTACCAGCAAAAGGATGGCTCAATATTAATTCCCAAAATTCTTGTTCCATATGTGAATGGGAAAAAGAAAATTGAAACTGGAAAGAGATAATTAAGGTATTTAGAGGATTTTGAAAAACCCCAAAAATCCTCTAAGAATCGCTTTGAAAACCATTTGAAACCTCGAGATTTGTATTTGTGCAATCCCCCTACTTCAGTTAGAGAGCAAGCAAATCAAATCTTGACAATAAGGGTTATTCAAAGCTCCCTATAGAAAATTCTGGTGATTATGTTGCTAATAGCTCAGAATTCTCTAATGGGCAATTCTTAAAAATAAGCAATACAATCAACAGAATTGTCCATATTTAATCTCTTTCTATAATCAGAGAATTTTTCGAATCAGAGATAAGAATTTTGTTTGGGACTTCTCTTTTAATAACTGAATCGAGGGTAGCTATATAATGTCCTTCCTTTCCTTTCTTGATTAAGCCTTTATCAACAATTTTCTCCCCTAATCTAATTTTTTTAATCTTTTTATTTTCTAAAATATCGAATGCCACGTCGATAGCCATTCTTTCGTTGTGAGGCACTTTAAGTCTTAAATCCTTGAGCTCTTGAAATACTTCTTTAGATAATACTATTTTAAAACCCATCTTTTCCAACTCATCAGAAAAATCAATTTTCCTTTTAATGCAGGAGATTATAAAGCTACTGTCAAGAATTACATCCATATTAGATCATATGGGTGGAGGTATATTAATCTTTTGATGTATTAACTAAACGACAAAATTTTCTGTCAAATAGGGTTATATTTGAGTTTACACTGTAAGATTTTTACCACTATTTAAAATGAAAAATTTCAAGATAAATTTATATATCTATTCATGTTCAATAATTTGAGGTATAATTATGAGTGACGAAAACCAGAATCAGTCTCTTCCAACCCGACCAGATGGGTCTGGTGATTTAATGGGCATTTATGGTGTTATGTTTGGTAAAGCATCTCCAAATGGAAAAGCATCTATAGTTGAGGGTTCAATTAAAACTATTCATTCTTTAATAAATCAACCATACGTTGCTGAAGCATTGGATAGGGGAGTAAGTGTAGATATACTTTACACTGGTCCAGAGCTGTCAACAGAGGAAGAGAGAATTATGATGCGGGAAATAGGGGATTTTCAAATTCAAAGAACTATTAAATCTTTACCTCCTCAAGAAAGAGTTAATTTAATTGAAGAGGATATGACTAAAGTCTATGGAGAAAAAGGATTAGAAGGACTTACAAAACACCTCACGACAGTTCTTTTTGTGGACGGTGAAGCAGTTAGCCAAGATTCAGCAAGAGGAGTTGCAGAAAGCTTTGAGAAGTATTTAAAAGAATAAAAACCTAAAGAGCTATAAATGTTTATATACCTTTCTCTCCTTAGAATTTTATGGAAGAGTCAGAGCACATTCGTGAAGTAATAACAACAACACAAAAATCTTTATTGAGTAATGACGCTTTACGCTTGAATCAGCTGTCGAACCAGACAATTCATTCTGCTTCATGCCTCCAAGATCCTGCGAGTATAACTTTAGCAATCATTATTTATGCTCTAAGTAAACTTATAGAAAGAAGAGATTATGCAAAAATAAAAAGTTGGAGTAAATTTGTAAAAAAGTTAAATTCTACATTAAATTTAGCAATTAAAGCAAATGATAAAAAAGATTATAATCTCTATGAAAAATATATAGAAAATTCTAGAAAGTTATTTGATACACTTTCGATAAACTTAAAGCCATATATAGAAGAGGTTATAAGAAAATCTGCAATTAATAAGGCTGCTAAAATCTATGAACATGGTATATCTCTTGGGCAAACAGCAAAAATATTAGGAATAACGCAATGGGAGTTATTTGAGTATGCTGGTCAAAGAGAAAAATTGGTGCCTTCTAAAATTAAAACAATGGATGTAAAGAAGAGAGCTAAAATGGCTATGGATTTCTTCTTATTAGGAGAGGAATAATGATAAAGAGGTATAAAAAATGAAAGCGCTAATATTTGATTCTGGGACTTTGATAAACTTATCGATGAATGGCCTTCTTTATTTGGTTGAAATGCTAAAAAAGAATTTCAATGGGAAATTTTTGATAACTTCAGATGTGAAGGGAGAAGTTATTGATAGACCTAAGGGAATTCCAAGATTTGAACTTGGTGCTTTGAGTATTGAAAGTTTGTTGAATTCGAGAGTGATAGAAATGCCTGAAGCACTTGGAATTTCTTCAAATGATTTAGAAGGAAAAACTAAAGAACTATTGGGAAAAGCGAATCATTTTATTAAAGTTGATGGAGAATGGATATCTTTAGTAAGCAGTGCTGAGATGTCCTGTTTAGCCTTAAGTTTAGAACTTACAGAAAAGAGTATAGAGAATGTAATTTCTATTGACGAGAGAACAACTCGAGTTTTATGCGAAGATCCAAGACAATTGGAAAGAATGATGTCTGAGAAATTGCATAAAAAAGTAAATATTGAAGGAGATATTAAGCCATTCTTAAATTTTAGATTTATAAGGTCATCTGAGGTAGTTTTTGTTGCATTTAAAGAAGGATTTGTTAATATAAAGGGGAATAAAGTTCTTGAAGCTTTGTTATACGCAACGAAATATAAGGGCTGTGCTATTTCTTTTGAGGAAATTGAAGAGTTGAAGAGACTGTGAATAAATCGAAGAGTTATCAATTTTAAGATATTAAGAGTTCAAGAATTCATACGGGAGATTAATAACATTATAATACTGAATTGGGTTGTCAGTATAGTAACCATGAAGTATTAGATCTGCTTTATCGGAATTAATTATAATTTCTCTTCCAAATTTTTGACCTAATTCTTTTTTTAGAAATGTATTAGCAATGGATGGTTGAGGAAAACAGCCTATTGGTTTTGCAATTAAAGTTGACCTATTTGTAAAAGGTTTAA
>JBBSYK010000003.1:0-1132 GCA_038045285.1 Nanobdellota archaeon
TGGTTTTACTATTATTTCCTTTATCGAATATAATTGTAATCTTTTTGCATTTTTTGCTAAATAGGCTAAAAACTTGTGTCAAACTAACAATAGTAATTTTGAGCGATTCCAATAGAAATAATTGTTTCTGAATATTTGTCTAACTGGCGAAGTCAAGCTAAACATTAATAAAAGCACATTAATTCTATTATAAAAGAGACAATGATAAAGAAAATATTTCAAAAAATCCCTAAATTTCCATTATCTGCATTAATTTTTTATTTGAGTATTCTTATTTTATGGAAGTTTGGCTTAATTCCAAGTCCAAGCAATATCCTTATTTTTCTAGAAAATTTGTATGAATCCTACGGATTAGTCGGGCTTTTTATCGCTTCATTTCTTGAAGGAATTGTTTATTTCGGACTATATTTTCCGGGCTCTTTTATAGTTGCTTTGGCAGTTATTTTGTCAGATGGAAGTTTTGTTTCTCTATTATCTATTAGTTTAGTTGTTGCTTTTGCACTGACCATAACTGCCTTGATAAATTACTCCTTCGGTAAGAAAATAATTGCCAATAGATTAGATAAGGAATTATTTCTTAAAGAAAAGAAAGTTTTGTCTAAAGGGTTATTTATTTCAATGTTGCACCCAAATGCTTTAGCTTTTTATTTCTTTAATTCTGGAATAAAAGGACAAAACTTTCTAAAGATTTTATTTGTTCCTCTTATAATGATTCCTTATGGTCTTGTACTCGGGTATTTTCTATATTATATAAAAGAACCATTGAAGAGAGCGATTGAAAGCCCATATATTATGGTAACAATAATTTTGGTTTGGATATTGCTTGTTTTTATAATAGAAACTAGAAAAAAACACTTGTCCTTCCCCCACCCTTAAAATTTGCTAAAATTAATCTCGCTCGCCACATTGCATTCTCGTCCTGCTGGGCTCGGGTCACACAACAGTCATTTACAGATTTAAGGGTTGCACCCACTCAGTCCAAATTCACATTTTTTATATAGCTTTCAGAGATAATATTGCGAATTTCTGTTAATCTCATACGTTCTATAAAAACTCAAATGAATATTTATCAGAAATCGTAAGAGCTTAGCTTTCTGAAGCGATTTTATGTATATTCTTGAGTATAATAATA
>JBBSYK010000004.1:0-3358 GCA_038045285.1 Nanobdellota archaeon
AGAATATAAACTTTATTGTGATAGAGTGATATAATCATCAGAAATATCTATATCATCTAACTAAGAGAAAATTATCCGGCCAAAAACGTTTAGAAAGAGATCGTTTATTGCATTATTGCTGCTTTTGGGCAGGATATGCTAAAGGTGTTCTAACGGTTTATGATAAATCATGGAGTTCAGATTTAGAATATACAAATAATCACATAGGAAATTTTGTCATTTATCCAACTAAAAATAGGGTAATTAGCGCAGGAATTTGTGATGTGTCTGGTATAAAACCCAGAGAAGATTTTGAATCAAGAGCTGCTTTTATTGATTACATTGAAAAAGAAATATCTTCTTTTCGCGATGATTTCTATGATAATACTGCCTGTTGTTTTCCAGTCTATCTTCCATATAGGCACTTTTCTCAGCGATTAAGAGATGAATGCTTTAATGCCTTAAATACAGGATATTTAGCAGTATTATATGATCAAAGAAAATCACTGAAACTTATTTATCCTTTAAGAGGGCACAAAAAACTTATATGTCTTAATGATTTTTATATCTCTGAAGACGAATTTAAAGAAACGTGCGCAAGGATTCTGCATTAAGCTTCGAAATCAGCTTCTTTCTTAACTTCTTTTCCATCGATGATCAGCTCTCTTTTCACAATGCCTTTTCTTTTTGATTTCTCCCTTAATTCTGCCGGATCTTCAATGCCCTTCGGTAAAATAATATCATTAATCTGAATAGTATGCCTCCCACTTGCCTCTTTAAAATCAGATATGTCAAAAAGCATGTCTTTTACTATACTGTCATCAGAAGTTTTTAAAGTACAGAAATCTGCCGAGACTTCTTTATCTCCTTTTGTTGAAGGTTTTGCGCTTTTTGGTGCTTTGGGTTTCACTTTTAACTCATAATTATCTGTTATAAATGAAAGTGCATAAAAAGCTCTTGGAAATTCATTCATAAGAGAAATAATCTTATCTGGAGAAACTCGAGTATTTATTATTGATTGTTTAATTCCCATGAATTGTTTTATTCTTTCAATTGGAAATTGGGTCTTTGTTTGAATATTAAATGTTGCAACTATCACTCCATTAACCTCTATCTCTTGAGTTATTTTTTCAAGGCATGCTCGAACTATATAATTCACATATTCTGCACTTGTTTTAATGACCCATAAATTTTTTTGTTTTTTTGCAGATAAAATATACTTATTTCCGAATGTTCCTCTGCTGAATTTTACCAACACGCTATGTACAACATCATCAAAATCCTTTAAAAAAATCTTATGAATAACATCTTTCATATTCTGCAGAAAGAAATTGCGTTTATAAATATTTTTACTCTTCTTTTTGTCAAGAATTGAAATAAATTATTGGAAAAAAATTGAAACTTGCTTGTATTTATAGACGTCAAGAACCCTTGGATAAACAGGCTGGGTCACAATTCAAAATCGAATTGAATAAAAGGATTATGACGGGGTGTCAATTTTGCCTAATAATAAATCATTACTCAAGACTTTTTTATTTAATAATGAAGATTTAACAAGGTTTACGATATGTTTTATAGCAAGGATGAGGGCTCTTTTTTAGATTAATTATGGGACAGCCTGTAAAGTCCAGGGCGCGTTCGGGTTCTTGAGCATCATCAAGATTTGATTTGCTTACTCTCGAACTGAAGTAGGGGGATTGCGCAAATACAAATTTCGAGGTTTCAAAGCAAATTGAACTCTTGTTAAGATTTATATATTGAATTATATATGTTTATTGTATGAAATTCGGAGAAAAGGAAGTCAGGCGTTTATCAACTATTATCTTGGTTTTGGTCTTGTTAATTTTAACCTTTTTATTAATTAGACCTATTTTAATGTCTATAATTGCTGGATTGATTCTCGCTTATGTTTTTATGCCACTCAATAGAAAGATTAATAAACGCATAAAAAACAAGACATTGGCTGCGTCAATCGTTTCCTTGATAATTATTGCAGTTATCATAGGTGTTTTATGGGTGATTTTTCCTTTAATTCTTAAGGAAGTAACTGAATTATTTATTGCCTCACAAAGTTTCAATATGGAAGAATTCATAAGGTCGCTTTTTCCTTCTGTTTCTGATCAGTTTGTCTTTCAAACATCTAAAACTTTGTCCAATGTTGTTGAAAGTGCTACAACAACTGCAAGAAATCAATTACTTAACTTAATACTTAATCTTCCGGTAATAGCTCTTCATTTATTTATTATGGCATTTACTTTCTTCTTTGCGATGAGAGATTCTGATCAATTGAAAGGCTTTGCTAAAGGTCTATCGCCTCTCAATGATGAGAAAGAAAAGATAGTTATTAAACATTTTAAAGATATGACTAATTCTTTAATTTATGGACAGATAATTGTTGGTGTAATTCAGGGACTTTTAGCAGGTATTGGATTTTTCATATTTGGAGTAAATAATATATTAGTATTAACAATTTTGGCTGTATTCTTCTCTATACTTCCTTTCTTAGGGCCATTCATTATTTGGGTGCCTGTCTCTATTTACATGTTCAGCACTAAATCAACTGGAATTGCTTTAGGATTTCTGTTTTATAATCTATTCCTTGTTTCTTTGATTGATAATGTTCTAAGATCTTATCTGATATCAAGAAAAACTGATATTTCACCGGCGATTATTTTAATAGGAATGCTTGGAGGAATATTTGTTTTTGGAATTATGGGTCTAATTCTTGGGCCTCTTATATTGGTATATCTTGTAACCTTATTAGAATCTTTTAAGAATAAGAGCATTTATGCTCTTTTTGATTGAAATTCTTAAGATTGATTTTTATTCTTTTTAGCTTGTTGATAATTGAGTTTTTTCATGACATTTAAAGTATTTTAAAAATTAAACAAAGATTTAAAAGTGAAAAAAAAGTGTTGAAATAATGGAAAGAACATTACTACAATCAAGATTAGAGGTTGCTTTGAGATTAATCAGGAAGGATTTCGGAATAGAATTAACTTCACATGAAATCCTTGCTCTAAATTGCTACATAAATAGCTTTACTTCACAAGAAAAGAAATCAAAATTTAGCGGTTATATTGAGGGAATTAGAATGTTCCTTCTTGATAGATTTGATCTTGATCAAGTAGAGCTCGGACTTCAAAATGTTCGGACATTGGAACATGGTATAATAAAGTGGGTTCCCTATGGTTTAGACTGGCTCAGAGATGAAAGATTTAAAGAATATTGCAGAAGAAATGCAGAGTTTTGGAGAGACGAAAGAAGCTTGATTTGAGATAACGCTTCCTTTTTTTATATAGGTGAATTTAATTCTAAATAAATTAGTATCTCCGAATGAGATTTAGTACTTTAAAATTAATCCAAAAAACTTATATAC
>JBBSYK010000005.1:0-1910 GCA_038045285.1 Nanobdellota archaeon
GAGCAAGATTATCTTATTTTGATAAGATTAGATAATATGTACGCAAAGTCGTTTTTAGATCAATATGTGTTAAAATAAGAATTATCTAAGTGGACAAGCTCTACGAGGGATTTCGCAAAAGTTTAGTTATCAGAAGTTTTAAAAACTCATTTTCCTTATATATGCCATGATGAATAATTTTTTTAATTGGTGGTTTTGGCCTTTTGCCGCAGTCGGAATGTTAATCACAGTTATAATCCTTATTCTTCTCTTAGCCTTTTGGATTTGGATGATAATTGATTGTGCAAAAAGAAATTTTAAAAATAATACTGAAAAGATCATTTGGATTGTAATTATCGGCGTAATAGGATGGATAGGTGCATTAGTTTATTATATCGTTATAAAAGCAATTAACAAAAAAGGAATTTGGAATAACTAAAGGAGGAAAAATGGTTAGAGAATCGTCATTAGTAGAAAAACAAGATTTATTATCTAAAGGTGAAATAAGCATTTTACTTGATACATACGATGATATTTTTTCCGATTTCGATCCCAGGCCTTACTCTCAAAGAGCGCTATCAGATGACTTTTTAATAGAAGCAAAAAAAGCAGCAAGAGATAAAGAAGGAACATTTGAACTTAGATTTCTTGCTCCAAAAGAACATAGAAATTTTGAACATGAAATGCTTATAAAAAAAAGACTTAGAGATCACTTCAAAAAACATGTTCTATTGCTAGAAAAAGAAATTAAAAGTGTAAAAAAGAAAGGAATCCTGATGGCCATCGCTGGAGTTGCGATGATCATAATTGCTACATTTCTCTTATCTGCTAAATCAGATAGTTTTCTAACTCATTTTCTCATAGTTATTTTAGAACCTGCTGGTTGGTTTACCGCATGGACCGGTCTTGATGAAATATATTATACCACAAGATCTAAAAAACCTGATTATGATTTTTATTTCAAAATGACAAATTCAGAAATTCATTTTATATCTTATTAATTTTAGAAGCAGCATCTTTAATTAAAAAGAAAAAGTTTTATATATCCTAATAATATTATTCAAAAATGGAAGAAGTTTTATTTTATTCGTTAGCAAGCGTATTCATAGTCAGTTTAATCTCTTTCATAGGCATTATCAGTCTTTCAATAAAAATATCCAAATTAAAAACAATCCTCATATATTTAATCAGCTTTTCTGCAGGAGCATTGTTAGGAGATGCATTCATTCATTTATTGCCGGAAATTATTAAAAATGAAGGGTATACTCTTTACAGTGCAATTTATCTTTTATCTGGAATAACAATTTTCTTCATCTTAGAAAAAATAATTCATTGGCAGCACTGCCATATGCCTATAAATCACGAGCATATTCATCCATTCGCATATATGAATTTAGTAGGTGATGCACTGCATAATTTTATTGACGGCCTTATTATTGCTGCTAGTTATATTGTAAGTATTCCAGTCGGAATAGCAACAACTCTTGCAGTAATTCTCCATGAAATTCCTCAAGAAATTGGAGATTTCGGAGTCTTATTGCATGGAGGTTTTACCAAAGCAAAAGCACTGGTAATTAATTTCCTCACAGGATTAACTGCAATTTTTGGAGTTTTAATTGTTTTTTGGCTTGGCGGATTTATCGAAGGAATACAAGAATTTCTTATACCTTTTGCAGCAGGAGGATTCATTTATATAGCTGGCAGCGATCTAATTCCAGAACTTCACAAAGAAACTAAAATTAACAGATCCATTGGTCAAATAATTTCCTTTGCTCTTGGAATTTGCATTATGGCCATACTTTTATTTTTTGAATAATTATATAGAGAGCTTTGAATAACCCTCCAATTTGATATTATCTGAGGGTTTTCAAAGCGGCTCGACAGGCTGTAAGAGAATGACTTATAGCGTTTAGCACCGAAAAGTTTATTTA
>JBBSYK010000006.1:0-3503 GCA_038045285.1 Nanobdellota archaeon
CAACAGAGCAAGATTATCTTATTTTGATAAGATTAGATAATATGTACGCAAAGTCTATGAAAAGCAAAACTATATAAAAGTCATCCCTTTATATTCACTATGAAAGTAACATATGATAAAGAAGCTGATGCAAGGTATATTAAGATTACAGATGAAAAGTTTAGCAAGGCCAAGATTATAGACCCAAAAACTATATTGAACCTTGATAAAGATGGCAATGTCATTGGGGTTGAGCTCTTATCTGTAAGCAAACGAATATCTAACCCTCTTTCACAAATAGTAGTAGAAACTTATCCGACAGAACAATAATTTTTATTTAGGATATAATTAAGCGAGTTCGTGAGAACCTCTTGCTGCGAATTCAGAGCCAAGAGTTATGACTTCTGCATGCACTCTTTTCTGGAGCGTAATTACCGAGTTTTCTTAGAAATTTGCTGGGTGGGAACTTTAATCAGAGAAATTGTTGCACTTTTTTCGTGAGCCGCCGCCTTTTTTGCTTCTTTTTTAGGAAAAAAGAAGGCTATTTTTTATCTTGCCTTTGTTTTGGCTTTGGAGATTCAAAAAATCCGTTTAAATTTTCTTTTGTTAATTCCAAAGATTCGTCACAGAAGTTTTTAAGATTCCTTGAAGAGCTGTTTTTGAAATAAATATTCCTAACACTTTTATTCTTCTTTTTCACGGAGCGAACAGCAGGCACGAAATCACCATCGCCAGAAACTAAAGCAGCAACATCAAAATGATCATCACAGGCATTTTCTACCATATCAACAGCCATATTTATGTCATCTTCCTTAATTATATAATAAAACTTATTTGTGCCAGTTATATTTCTCTTAAGAAGTTTGCATAAAACAAGATGAAAATTAGGAATTTGTTTTAATTTTTCAAAAAACTCTTTTTGGCTTTTATATTTCTCAGGATTGTGCTCTATGTCAAGCAAAGCATTGTAATAATAAATTGCTGTAACTTTATCTTTTCCAGCCAAAAATTGAGCAAATCTCTGAAAATCAAAGTTCTTCAAACTTCTATTTTTACCATAAAGCTTTCTCAAACCAAAATAGAAATTATTACCATCAATAAAAACAGCCACCCTTTTCATATTAAAAGTGCCCATCCCTTGCTTGCGCAAGGATGAGCGTATATACTTACTACTGCAAACTCAAGTTTTTAACTCTTTCGGCGAGTCATTTTTTCTGGTTTTCGTGAGCCGATGTCTTTTTTCTTCTTTTCATCAAGAACAGAGTTCTTGAATGCTGTCAAGAATTTCCAATTCTTGAGGTTGAGAAAAAAGAAGACTCTATCCCAAAAACCCAAAAGCAAAAGATTTATAAATAAGATAGTCTTATCAATAAGATAAACTTATGGGAGGTCAAAATGGAAAACATAGAAGTAACAAGTGTAAGCTCACGGGGGCAAGTGGTAATTCCTCAGAACTTAAGAAATAAGCTAAAAATACGCGAGGGAGAAAAGTTTGTTGTAATCGGAGAAAATAATACTATTGTCCTAAGAAAACTTGAAATGCCTTCATTTAAAGGATTTGATAAATTACTTGCAAAAACCAGAGAATTTGCAAAAAAGAATGAATTAAAAGAAGCAGATATTGAGCAAGCTATAAATGATGCTCGTAAAAAATGAGGGTAGTTTTAGATACGAATGTATTTATCTCTGGAATATTTTGGAGTGGAAATTACTGCTCTCAACTGATAGATAAATGGAAAAATAAAGAAATTGAGTTAGTAAGTTCTCTTGAGACAGTTGGAGAATTAGTTGAAACCTTAAGGAATTTCAGGATTTCTATGTCTAAGAGTATGATTGAAGAATGGAAAAATCTCCTTATCAGTAATTCCATACTTATTCAATCTTCAACAAAGATAGACGTAATAAAAGAAGATCCTGAAGACAACAAGTTTCTTGAAACTGCAATTGATGGAAAAGCTGATTTTATTGTAAGCCAAGACAATCATCTTCTTAACTTGAAAGAGTACCAAGGAATAAAGATCGTTAAGCCAGAAGAGGCTATTAATCTTCTTTGAAGTTTTATGTGCTAGACTTGAAATTAAAGACTCTGTCAATAAACACTGAATTGGATAATGGGACACTGAACAAAGTAAAATCAATAAAATTCAAAATAGAAAAGATTATATATTAAAAGAATGATAATAAGTAAATTAAAGTGGTAGGTTAGGTGTAATGCTTTTATTTGCTACTTGACCCTTACTTATTAACGACCAATTCACCTGATTGACACTTGCCCATTTTACCTACCCATCCGTTATTATCTTTGTCCGAAGCACAGCATTTACCTTCTTCTTGAATCCACTTTCCACCGATGGAATCACAGCATTCACTATTTTTATCACCTGCATTTGTATCTGCCAAAGAATCAAAACAGATTAACCATCCAGAACTACTAGCAGATAAAATACCTCTACGTGCTCCTTCATTAGGGGGAGTTACATCTTTCAAAGATTCCTTAACTAAACCAACTGTATTTTTTAACTCTCTATTTTCTTTATAAAAACTATAATTAAAATATAAAGAGATTAAAATTGCTAGGACTAATAAAATTGAAATGACTGAAAGGACTTTATTCTCTATATATAATTTACATAAAACTACTTTATAAATTCTTCGTCTTGCGCGCCGTCGGGTGGGGGTTAGGATAAATCTTGCATTTTTATTCCCGTCAAATACGTTTAAGCAAGATTAGACGCCGAATAGTGTAATGGTTTGCAGAATAGCTTAACCGAAGCGAGTGGCAAGGATTGAGAATTAATTATCACGGCGTATTAGGTGATAATTAACCTGAGCGTAGCGAAGGTAAATTGAAAGTTTGGTTAATCCTACGCTGTAAACGAACTTTCAAGGCAAATAGAAGACAAATCCGAAAAATATAAAAGGCACATTACTATAATGAATATATGGAACAAGCAAGAGAAATAACTCAATTGAGAAATGATGTAAATAGTTTGAAAGAAGTAGTTGAAAACTTGGCAATATTAATGAATAGAAAATTGATAAAGGAATTACATAACGAAGCTGAAAATATAAAATCTGGAGATTTCTTAACCGAAGAAGAATTCGAGAGAAAACATAAAGTTAAAATTCAGTAAGGTCTTTTGAATATCCAACTCTTATGTAACTATCACACTCATCTTTATGTTTCACAGATAAAATCCAGATTTCTTTCGTGTTCTTTTGAACAATATAGAAAATCCTGAAAACCTCTGCTTTAAACTCCCATAAAGCAGGATTTGTATGTAAAAGAGGTTTTCCTATGCTCTCAGGATTTTCTTTTAATCTTTTCAGCTTCTTGACTATTTGGTTCGATATAGATTTATCAATTTTCTCAAATTCTCTGTCAAACTTCTTTCCAAATTTAAGAATATAAATCATTTTTCACTTCAACAAAGCAAGAATGTGCAGTATTATTAACTTTTCGGATAATCCAGCCTTGCGTACTAATTAATTTATTTTCTAATAAGAACATAAACTTTCTTTCC
>JBBSYK010000007.1:0-7702 GCA_038045285.1 Nanobdellota archaeon
GCTCAAAAGAGTTCGGCAGTTCAAGAAAAAGAATTAATATCTACGCAAAGCTTCTGTGGACTTTTAATTTTACATAAAAAGTGAGAAAGTTACTGCACTTTTGTCTAGAATCATCATAAAAATTCATCGAAAAAAAGTGGTAAGATGAATTTAAATAAACATATTTCTCAGAGAATAAATGGGAAAAGGGAAGGTGTTTCAGGGAAATATTAAGTTGTACTTTGTTACATTTATTTTTCTTATATTATTGATTACTCCTGTTTTTGCGGCAGATGTTGTATATATTTATAGAAAATCATTTCGCATAGACAATAATATCATGAAAGCGTTTGAAAATCTTGGATTGAGCGTTGAAAAAATTCAAGAAGAACATTTGCTATCGGATTTCTCTAAATATAAATTAATTTTTTTAGGCGATGAAAACTTTAAAAATATAAAAAAGATTAGTGAAATTATATCACAAAATCCATCAATAATTGTTAATTCATATCATGGAAAAGAATTGGGGCTTACAGACAGTGATGGTATAAGCCAACTTGGATCTACAGATCCGCTTTCTGTTGTAAAAAATGGAGGTTCTGTGCAGGTTTACACTTCTGCCCGTAGTCATAAAGGTACAAGTGTGAATTATTTCTATTTGGATACTCTAAATAAAGCTCCCTCTCTGCTGTCAATCGCTTTTACTGAAACAACAAGCTCTGGATATAAATTTGGCGATGTTATTGCTTGTGCTTCGGCAGGCTCTTTACTGGCTAATGGGAAAATAACTAAAAGAAATATCTGCTTTTTTGGCATTGCGGAATCTGATTTTTGGACACCTTCTGCACAGAATTTATTTGAAGACTCTGTGCGTTTAGTAGCAATTACGTGTACTTTAGACTCACAATGCCCTGCTCCAACAACTTCGCCACTTTTCTGCTTGCAAAACACCATCTCATTTAATAAGACTTCTTATTTCTGCGAGAATCCTGGAGAGGTAACTTCAAAATGTGTTCCAGTTATTGAAAAAATTGCGCAAGAACAATGCAAGTTTGGATGCCAAAATGCACAATGCTTAAAGGGCAAGCACGATGTTTCGCTTGTTGACTTTTCTGATTCAATTAACAAGATAAAAATAGAAAATCAAAATGGAGAATTGGTAAATAATAATAGATTAAAATGCAATGAAAAATACAAGATATCAGTTAAAGTGAAAAATTCCGGTGATTTCTATGAAAATGTTTCTTTTTCCAGTAAAATTGATTCTCTATCTTTCGATCATCTCCCTATTGAAAACCTGGTTCAAGGCGATGAGAGTTTGAAGACTAAAACTGTAAATATAACGCTGATAGAGGGATTCTACAACATAAGCATAAGAGCAATGATTGATAAAGATGAAAATCCTGTTAATAATTTAGTGCAGAGGGAAGTGTTTGTATCTTGTCCTGTGCGTTTTATAGCTTGCTCTTCAAACTCTCAATGTGACGATCAAAATCCTTTAACGTTAGATGAATGTATTAATGCTGGAACAACTGCAAGCCAATGTCGTAACACTGAGATAAACTGCGCTAATGATTTAGACTGCGGTTCAACTGGCTTTATTGGAACAGAATATTGCTCTGAAAAAAATGTTGTTAAAAATTATCAGACATCCAAATGCTTTAATGCTGGAACAACAGAGTCATATTGTTCTATTTCAGCTTTACCAAAAACAATTAACACGTGTTCTGCTGTGTGCTCGGCTGGAACGTGCGTTCAGTGCAACAATGATGCTGACTGTGATGATTCTGACGCAGACACAAGAGATATTTGTAATAATCCTGGGACTGCTAGTAGTTATTGTAGTAGCACTAGAATCACAGAGCAAATCGTATGCAATAAAAATTCTGACTGTGGAACAGATGGTTTTATTGATTCCCCATACTGCTCAACAAATTTTGTTGTACAGAAATTTAAAACATTTACTTGTAATAATTCTGGAACAACACAAAGCTCATGCTCTTCTTCTATAACTGAAAAAAATAAAGAACAATGTGCTAATGACTGTTCTAGCGGTCAATGCACAGAAAAGCCTCAAGGCAAACATGATATATCTCTTATTGAATTTTCTAATTCAGTTAACAAGATAAGAATAGAGAATTCAGATGGAGAAATAATAAGTTCAAACGAATTAAACTGCAATGAAAAATATAAAATAATAATAAAAGTAAAAAATTCAGGAGATTTCTATGAGAATATAACTTTCTCATGTAATATTGGAGATTTGCCCTTTGCTCATCTTCCAATTGAAAATTTAGCTCCTGCTAGCTCAACAGAGAAAACAAAAACAGTTAATATTACATTACCTGAAGGATATTATAATCTAACAGTTGCAGCAATTATCTCTGAAGACTCAAATTCAATAGATAACTTTGCAAAAAGAGAAATTAAAGTTAACTGTGAACAAAAACCAGCAACCACTGGTCCTTTTTGTATAGATAATGACGGCGGAGCAGATTTTTATAAGTATAGTAATGTTTCGGTTTGGTCAAATATATCTCAAGAAAGCGGTTCAATCGGGAATTCTACAGGAACTCCAGTTATAACGTTTGGTTATGCACATGTTTTTGACCGCTGTCTAAACTCAGAATATCTTCTTGAATATGTCTGTGATGCGCCGGGCAGTAATAAAAGCGTTCCTCCAATAAATTACAAATGCCCCTATGGCTGTTATAAAGGAGCATGCAGAAATGCAGAAATTAAAAATCAGGAAGTCTCAGACTGTACTACTATTAACATTCCTAATTCAGTTTATACATTAAAAAATGATATCTTTAATAGGATTTATAATTGTTTTATAATAAAAGCAGATAATGTGACTTTAGATGGTGCAGAACATTTTATTGATGGAGATAATAGATACTTAAATTATGCTATTATTGTTGAAAGTGTAAAAAATGCTACTGTAAAAGATCTGCTCATAAAGGAATTCTCTTATGGAATATTTCTTAATAATTCGTTCTATTCAGCAATAGAAAATTTATCTATCATGAAGGCATGGGAAGGAATACATCTTTCTTCAAGTTCTGGGAATAAGATAATTAATAATAATCTTAACAATAATACTTTTGGAAGTATAGTGATTTATAATAATTCAAATAACAATTTGATATTGAGGAACAATATCGAAAAAGATATAGATGGTTATGGAATATTAATAGAGGAGAGTAAAGATAATAATTTGACAGAAAATATATTAAAAGATAATTTAGCAGGCATATATCTGCTAAAAAGTTCTGGGAATACAGTGAATAAAAATACGGCAAAAGGAAATGGCAATGGAATTGGAGGAGTAATAACTTCTAAGAATAGTATCACTGATAATCTTATCAGAGAAAACGAATATGGCTCTATTTTCTATTCTATATCTGATAGTATAATTAAAAGAAATACATATTTTCAGAATATTAAATATCAACTGTCTATAGATGGAGATTCAGAAGACAATGATGTTTCTGGTAATTTCTTTCTTTGAAGAAAGAAATTGAGAATATTGTGAATAGAAGAGCTTTTCTTTGGTCTAAAGGCTAATACACTTAAAATTAACTATGTGTTCAAGAACCCTCGGACTAAAGTCTGTGGCGTGTTCTGGTTCTTGAGCATGTCAGAAACTGAAAGTTTCTGAGCACCTCAAAATGCACAGCATTTTTCAGCCTCGAAAATTAAATTTGCTTGCTCGCGAACTGAAGTAGGGAGTTTGCGCAAATTTAATTTTCTCAGTATCAAATTTTTTCGCGCGCTTCGCGTACCCCGAGCGAGGAATTCGAGCTCAGCGGATACCTGACGCAGCCCAGGCCAGCCCCGACCGAACCCGCGTAGAACCCCGCGACTCTTTCATCTAATTTTGATGGTCTGGAATTTACTCTAAAAAGATAAGCATCTGTCCCATTTAACCATTGGAATACTTCATCTATTTCTTGAGTCTTATCTGTTCCTAAAAGAGCCTCATAAACATCTGCATCATTTAATTTGGATATCCATCCATCTTGCCCTACAAATCTCTCCCTTATTTCATATTGATCATTCATCCCAAAATTATGGGTGACTATATCTTTACCTTGTGGTTGATAACCTATTCTTGTTAAAGTCATCAGAAAATGATTTCTTGAAATTTCTTTAATGGTTGAACTTATTTCTTTGCCGACTTGAGAATTTACCACTTGCCCTGCTTTAACTGATCTAAGAATACTGTAAAATAATGGATAATCTGGAGTATAAAACTCTCCCTGTTTCTTTGCTTTCATTGAATATTCTGCCCATTGTTCCTGTGTTTTTACAGAGCCATTGTCAAGTAGACCTTTCGCCAAATCCACTTCCATAGTTCTACCTCGATAAAGCACATTATTTATAGTCCAAAATTGGCTGTTTGGTGTGATTATTATTGGCGCTGCTGGTGATGTTGAGGCAGGAGGAGTTTGAGCAGGACTTTCTGGACGAAGTGGCTCTTGCGCTGCTCTGTTTTTCTCTTCCGCTTTCTGAGCTTCTGCTCTCGCATAAACTCTATGAAGTCTTGCTTCTAATTCAGGGGATAAATTTGAAAGAGTGTTCATATTATCCTAATACCTCCTTGAACAGGTTTTTGCCTGTAATAACCTGAAACAAAAGAAACCATTGCTTTTGATAAATCATTGTCTCCCCTTACATAAATAACTGGTTTATTAATATCTTGAAGATATAATGAAAATTCGGTTTGTCTGCCAACTTGTATATGTGCCATATCGCACTTAGCCAATCTCAGCTCAAAGGATTTCTTCCATTGATTTCTGTTGAACATTTGCTCTGTTGTTTTGAATATTGCCTCTTCCCTCGCAAATTCTGGCTCTGAAATCTCTCCTGTATCGTGTTTTGTGCTGACTCCCTGATATTTTTGTTTGGCAATATTGAATTTGTTTTCAAAAAAAGCGTATGCTTCTCTTTCAATTCCTGGAACTTCTCCATCAGATATTGATAATAACAGCGCATTTTCTTCAAGCTCTCTCTCAAGCCCAGAAACATCAAGAGATGTTGCTCCAGATGGCAATGTTAAAAGAGATTTAGCAACAATATTTGATTTTCCTCTGACCGCGCTTTCTCCTGAAAATCCAAGAACACAACTTTCTATGTAAGGAGCAACACCCTGCCTTTCCAGGAAGTTATCAACTCCAAAATATCCTTTAAGAGCAAAATGATATTTGCTATTATCTCCCCAAGGAATAGATTCCTTATTTCCGATATTTACAGGATTTCCCATCGTATCTGTTTCATTATCAGTATTTAGAGTCATGCTTCTAGATCTGTCCATTAAAGCTAATTTAAAATTAGGAAACTTGCTTTTATGTTTCTTAAATGAAACTGGATACGAAACAGAATGCTTTGAAGTTCTTACATCGATTTCTCCGTCTTCTCTAAATCCTATTCCTTTGAATTTAAACTTTTGTTCATCTTCTTTAACAAATCTTCTTCCAAAATGAACAATAGGTATGCTCTGACTTGCAGTGTAATGTGAAGTTTCAACAGGAATATCCCTTGAGATTGATTTGTATAAATCATACAACTGTTCTTTAACGTCTCTATGAACAGCAAGTCCAAATCTTTTTTCATATCTTTCTTTAGCTATTTTCTGCCGATTTCCCGGGATTTTCATTTCTCTGTCAAAAGGATTTTGTTCAGGAGAGTTTTCGTCTTCATCTCCAGAACCAAACATTCTTTCATCAGGCATCTGGCTTTCATCAAGCAATTTGCCTAAATGCCTTGCAAACTGATATCCTAATTCGTGCCATAATTCTGCTCTTGCTCTTGTATCCTGCGGATTAAATAATGTTTGAAACCCTCTTTTCTCATGCATTTTCACAACGCTCTGCTCTCCAGATGTTTTCTTTAATTCATCAACAAATAATTTAACTGCTTCGTTGACTTGTCTTTCATTGGTGTAAAATCTTTTCAATAGTGTATGGTCCGCTGCTCTTCCAGCTAAAAGAAGATTGGTTTTAACAAATGCTTCATAAAACTGATTGAATATTCCATTTTGAGAATTCACAAGCCCTTGATTATTCCAAAATAATGTTTGTCCTGCAAAATCAGTGTGCCTTCTGCAATTTATGTTATCTAAAACGTCCTCGAAAGCATTAGTCACATAAGTTTCTATGCCTTTTTTTCCTATTTCTTGTAATCCTCTTGCTACGCCCTCTTTTATTCTTTCATGCGTCCATAAATTATATGGGCATCCTAATCTTTCGCCCGCTTTATTTTCCCTGTGACCACATTCATGTTCTAAAACATCTTCTCCTGCCTTCATTTTAGCATCTATTATGCCTCTTTTTTCAGCAAATGATTGTGTTTCTTTATCTGGAACTAAATCTAACTCTTTCCCAAAATTCTCTTCAATCTCGCTCCAATCTGTAGATATATGAGCATTCATTGAATTTCCGGAAACTTCATTTACATTTAATCTTGTTCCTATTAGTCCAATTTGATTCTTTCTTCTTTGAAGATGTGTTCTTATTTGTCCAATATTAGATTCTAAACTCATGGATTACCTCCAAAAATTTGCGACGCGGTGCCTTCGGCACACGCGAATACCCCAAGCGAGGAATCCGAGAACAGCGGATTCCAGCAGCCCAGGCCAGCCCTGCCCGAAAACGCGAAGAACCCCGCGGCAGCATTTAATCTCGGAAAATAAAATTTAATATTTTCTCCCTGCGAATAAGATTGCGCAGAAGATTTAGCTTTTGGAAAGCCTTGCCCATTAAAATCGAGATTAATGAAACAATCTTCCAATATTTTACATTCTAAAGGCTTTTTATTTGTGATAAATGCTCCATCTGAATTTATTCCAATTATAGTCTCTAAATCCATATTATTATCTCCACTCCCCTGGACAAATCTAGCATTTAACCATGTCCACGCTCCAGAACTATTGCCTCCGAATGTATCTTTATAATTAGTCGTAAGATGTTTGTACATCTCATCAACCTCAGAATCACTTACGGAGCTTGCGTCAGCATAAAGTAATTGTTTTCTTCCATTTTTAGCTTCGACGACATTCACAAAATGAGTTGTGAAAATTAATGGTGTTGGAACATATAAACTCTGGTTTAAGACCAACTTATGTGCCTCTTCATAGTTTTTTCTATTGCTTCCTTGCAATTCATAGCAAGATATTACGACAGGTTTGCCATTTAACCCATTTATTCCAACTTGAATATATTCGCGCAGATTAATTGCAGAAGTTACCTTAACTGCAGATGCATTGCTCGAATTAGATGTATTGGTTGGCAGAGGATCTGTTTGAGATTTCTGCGGCTCTAGTAATTTATTTCTTTCTTTATCTGCTTTTTCTGCCTCTGCTCTCGCATAAACTCTATGAAGTCTTGCTTCTAATTCAGGGGATAAATTTGAAAGAGTGTTCATCGCTTAACCTCCCAAAGTCTTTTGCTTAATATAAAATCAACTCCAGATTCTAATGCATGTGATTTATTTCTAAATATGCCTTGTTTGACTAACTCTTCAATTAGTTTCATTTTCTCATCTTCAATAGTTATTGATATTTTCTGTTTCATTTTATCTCCTAAATTTTTTCGCGCGCCTCGCGTACCCCAAGCGAGGAATACGAGTTCAGCGGATACCAGAAGCAGCTCAGGCCAGCCCTGCCCGAACCCGCGTAGAACCCCGCGACTCTTTCATCTAATTTTGATGGTCTGGAATT
>JBBSYK010000008.1:0-1531 GCA_038045285.1 Nanobdellota archaeon
TTGGATTGATTCTAATAGTTTTCCTTATGCCCGAAGGGCATTATCTTGACAATAAACATCAAATATCATTTTTAGATGTTTCTGAGACAAAGAAGGCGCGATTTGAAAAAACATTTTCTTTTTTCCCATTTCTGTCGAATGAAGCTAGGGCGGGAGGAAGTTCAAAGCGTCCGAAGACGTTTACTTTTGAGTAAATTATATATGAAAAGATTCTTTCTTCTCCGGCATTAAGCTGCAGGATATTCCAGAATAATCTGCGGGTAGATGAATCAATATGATCAGGTTTAATTCCAAATTTATCATATAATTGTGTGGCGCCTGGTAATTTGTCTATTAGTTGAATATTATTGACATGTTTTTTTGCTTTGACATGCAGTCTTACTTTTAAGGCGAATTCTCCTCCTCTGGTTCTTACAAAAAAGACTCTTTTATTAAGAGTTAAAGCTGTATGGGTATAAATTCTTACAAAAATTCCGATTGCAATGATTAAGATAATGAGAATGAGAGGAATAGTATAGTTAGTGGTGGTGGTAATAGTAAACGATTCTGAGGGTTGAAGAGATTTAGACCATTTATAAGAAACTATAAGTCCTTTTCTATTAATTTTATCAGGTTCAATGGAATAAATTGTAAATAGTCTGCTAATTATATCTTTACTAGTTTCAATTTCTGCGGTTAAAGGTACATTTCCTTCATTTTTTTTGGTTATATTTTTTTTCCTGACTATCAACCCTTTAGATTCAGAAGAGAGCACTATATTTTCACTTTCTACATATTTTATTACTTCATCTATATTAGTTTCTGCATTTTCTGATATTATTTTTATATTGAAGACATAATTACCTGCTGTATAAGTCTGAATTAATGCAGAATCTATTGGAATTGAAACGTTCGTTGATTTATATGGACTTAAAGATACATTAATTTTGCTATTGAAAAAAGCTGAATTGAACAAGAGATTTAAATTTTCAAAGTGTGTGTTTTGTAAATTTTTTATTTCAAGAGAAACTGATTTATCTTCGATGTGGAAAGGAGAAGCTTTGACTGAGATGGAATTTTTTAAAGGGACTATTTTAATGGTTAAAGAGTCCTTATATATTCCAAGATTTTGAGTTTTAATTTCATATTGGAACTTAAAAGTTCCAAAGTTTTTTCTGACTTCTTTGTTTGGATATGCTCTAATTTCAATAGTGTTTTTTTCCGGTAAAAGATCAAATGTTCCTTTTGGACTAAAACTTATTCCAAGAAACGAGTATATCTCTGCAGAATCATTACCGCCAGGATTGTTAATTATAAAATCGAAAACAGCAGGATTATCAAGTTCTGCTATGACAACAGATCCTTTATCGATTTTTTCAATATTTAAAGAGGCGGCGGATAGAGATAAGAGCGAAATTATTAGGAACATAATTAGACATGCGTTAAATGTATTTTTCATATATGGAGAAAAAACAACGGTTTTATAAATATTTATGTGATTTTGTTGGGATCTTTAATTATTGTTTCTTGAGAAAGAGGACTATAAGATTTA
>JBBSYK010000009.1:0-1295 GCA_038045285.1 Nanobdellota archaeon
TTATTGGATTGATTCTAATAGTTTTCCTTATGCCCGAAGGGCATTATCTTGACATGTTTCTTTGATGAAAAGTTATTTTTAAAATAATTTTCATTTTAAAATTGTTGTAAGATTTTATTATAATGTTGATAATAAAAATGACAGCCGATAGGTTTAAATATACCTAAAAATGAAAGGCAATATGGTTAATGGAATAGAAAGACCTCTTGATTTACTTAATGCATCAAAAGGAAAGGAAGTTTTAGTGCAATTGAAAGGGGAGAAGCAGTTTGTGGGTACTCTTTTAGCTTTCGATATTCATATAAATGTGGTATTGGATAATGCAAAAGAAGTCCAAGAAGGTGAAGTTAAGAAAAATATAGGATTAACATTTTTGAGAGGAGATACAATAATATTCATCTCACCTGCTTCAATAAGTTTGAAGCAGTAAATTTTTTTGCTGTTGGAATTGTTATATTTTTTAAGAAAAATTATTAGGAGGTTTATTTCTAATATGGTATTTTATGTAATTAATTAATCATGGAATTTCAAAATTATTAATAGAATATAGAGGACTTTGAAAAACCCCTAAAGTCCTCTATCGAGCCGCTTTGAAAACCCTCAGATAATATCAAATTGGAGGGTTATTCAAAGCTCTCTATAACGCGGAATATAAATAAATGAGCATAGCATTTATATTCCCTGAATATAGCATCAAATAAACCGCTGAATTATTTAAGTCTGTTGCTATATTAGAAAAATGAAGATTTTTGTTAAAAGAAAGATATTTAAATCGTTAATGTTCACCTAAAGTCATGAATCTTGGAAGAAAAATAACCGGCGGAAAGTATCATAAGCTTAGAAAGAGAAAACTATTTGAAAGAAAAGGCCAAGAGCGCCATGTGGTTTTGGGTGAAACTAAGCGAAAAATTCAGCGAATAAGGGGAGGGGGAATAAAGACTAGTTTATTAAAAGCTAATATAGTTAATATTTCTATAAAAGGCAAAGCAAAAGAAGCAGCGATAAAGAATGTTGAAGAAACGCCCCAAAACAAATTTCTGGCTCGTCAGAATCGACTTATTAAGGGAGCTATAATAGAAACATCTTTAGGTCGTGCAAGAATAACTAATAGACCTTCTCAAGAAGGATGTGTTAATGCTGTTTTAATTGATGAATAAAGAAGATATAATGGAATTTTATATTTCCAACGGAAAAATACTTGATACTTATTGATCTCGACGATAAACAATTTTGATAACAGGATACTGTAAACTAATCGTCTCTTGGGTTTTTAGCAAGGTATTTTATTAGTTTAA
>JBBSYK010000010.1:0-5604 GCA_038045285.1 Nanobdellota archaeon
TTATAGCTTTATCCCCGCAGCAAGCTGCGGCGGTATTACGGAGAATAAAAAAATAGTAAGATAAATAAACCTCATTATTGTTTAATATAAAATTAACATGGACGCTATAATAGAAACTGATAATCCTGAAAAAGCAAAACAGGCAATTAAATCCATAAAAAATAGCCCTATAATAATAAAATCAAAAAATCTTGACTTTGACCGTAAATTATTGGAATACGGCAAGTTCGATATCTTATTAGACATAGAAAAAACAAATGGAAAAAACACTCTAAGATATATTAATTCAGGGCTAAATCATGTATTAGCAAGAATAGCTTCAAAAAATAATATTGCTCTTGGAATTGATTTACTTGCTCTATCAAAAAAAAATAAGAAAGAAAAAGCTGAATTATTAACGAAAATAAAGCAAAATATAAAAATATGCAGAAAAGCAGGAGTAAAAATCAAAGCCCTGTTTTACAAAGATAAAAAAGATGTGATGTCTCTCTTTCAATCTCTCGGAGCCTCAAGTCAACAAGCAATAGAATCAACAAAGGTTTAATTTTCATCTATAAATGAGGTAATATGACCAATTTGAATTAATTATTTTCTTTATTTATTCCTTTCTAAAAAAATTTGCTTTGCAAAACTTTTTAACCCCATCTTTCTTAAAGCCATGATGGAAAAGAATTTGGAAAAAAAGGCCAAACATGCAGATATAGAAAAAATAATTGAAAACCTCTCTCAAGTAGAACTAAAGCTGATTCCATTCTTAAAATATGATATTGGAAAAATAAAAGAGATTTCCGGACTTGATGAAGTCACTATTACCCGCGCCTTGAGATTTTTGGAAAATAAGGGAATTCTTATAATTAAAACATTAACAAAAAATATTATTGATCTTGGAACAAATGGAATTTACTATAAAAGAAATCATTTACCGGAAAGGAAGCTCCTTGCACTTATAGAAACAAACAATCATCTGCCCTTAGAAGAAGCAAAGAAACTTTCAAAGCTCTCAGAAAACGAATTTAGGGTCTCTCTTGGCGTCTTAAAAGATAAAGCATTTATTTCCCTATCAAACGGAAAAATTTCAATAATAGCATCAAAAGCGCAAATATCAAAAAAATTATTAGAGGAGCAATTTCTTGAATCTCTGCCTCTAGTTATGGAAGATCTTTTAGACGAACAAAAACTTGCATTCGAAAATCTAAGAAAAAGAAAAGAGATAATAGAAACAAAGAAAAAAAACTTCCTTTCCTTCTCACTTACCGAATTAGGAAATAAAATTGCAGGTGAAAATATATCTTCCGATTCAATCGGAGAAATAACCTCTGATTTAATAAAAACATGGAATAAAAGCAGGAAAATAAGAAAATATGATCTATCAATATCAGTGCCAAAAATCTATGGCGGAAAAAGGCATTTTACACAACAATCAATTTCTTATGCAAAACAAATATGGCTTGATTTTGGTTTTAAAGAGATGGATGGAAAAATTGCAGTATCTAGCTTTTGGAATTTTGATGCATTGTTTACCCCTCAAGATCATCCAGCAAGAGAGATGCAGGATACTTTTTTCTTAAAA
Organism: Nanobdellota archaeon; assembly: GCA_038045285.1. Classification (GTDB taxonomy): domain Archaea; phylum Nanobdellota; class Nanobdellia; order Pacearchaeales; family GW2011-AR1; genus VGKP01. The sequence goes on from JBBSYK010000010.1 coordinate 1,571, forward strand.
GGAGTTGAAGCACAGCTCCCTGACAAAAAATTAGTTGAAAATGTTAAAATGGCTCATGAAGGCAGGCTAATTGAAAAATCAACTGGCTGGCAGTATCAATGGAATGAAGAACTAGCAAAAAGGGTTGTATTAAGAACTCATACTACAGTAATTTCCTCTCAAACGCTTAAGAAAATAGCAGACAATAAAGAATTTCCAGCGAAATATTTTGCAATAGGAAAATGTTTTAGAAATGAAACAGTAGACTGGAATCATGGATTTGAGTTCTATCAAACTGAAGGCATTGTTGTCGATGAAAACGCAAACCTGCCGCAGCTGTTAGGATATCTAATTGAATTTTATAAAAAAATGGGATATGAAAAAATCAGAATTAGACCTCATTACTTCCCATATACTGAACCAAGTATTGAAATTGATGCCTGGAATAAAGAAAGAAAATCTTGGATCGAAGTAGGCGGTGCTGGGATATTTAGACCAGAAGTTACAATGCCATTTTTTGGTAAGAATATTCCTATATTAGCATGGGGTCCTGGATTTGATAGAATTATTATGGAGTTCTTTGAAATTAAAGACTTAAGAGAAATGTATGCTAATGACATAAAGCAGCTTAGAAATAAGAGGTTCTGGATAAAATGACTGCATTATCTTTAAAAATAAATCAAATTGAAAAAGAAATCGGAGTTTTGGACGAAAATATGAAAAATAAAATAATTATGATGGGAGTAGAGATAGATAGTGCCACTTCAGATGCAATTACCTTTAATATAACGCCAAATCGGCCGGATTTACTTTCACTTCAAGGATTTATTAGAACTACAAAGGCATTTATTGGGAAAGAGAAAGGCATAAAAAAATATAGCGTTCATAATCCAGAAAAAGATTACATTGTAAAAATATCGCCTTCTGTAAAAGATGTTCGCCCTTATACTGCGTGTGCCATTGTTAAAAATCTCTCTCTCGACAATGAAAAAATAAAAGAAATTATAGATTTACAGGAAAAACTTCATTCAACTATTGGAAGAAATAGAAAGAAACTTGCAATAGGTATTTATCCTCTAGAAAAAATATCTCTTCCTATAAAATATACAGCTAGAAATCCCAAAGACATACGATTTATTCCATTAGAAAGTGAAAAAGAAATGTCTGCTCCTGAAATATTACGCAACCATCCAACAGGAAAAGAATACGCTCACCTTCTTGATAAGAATTCTCTATTCCCAGTTTTTATTGACTCAAAAGATAAGATACTTTCAATGCCTCCAATTATAAATAGCCAAGAAACAGGAAAAATCTCATTAGAAACCAAGGATGTTTTCATAGAATGCTCTGGTTTTGATTTTTCAATTCTTCAAAAAACTCTCAATATTGTTGTTACTTCCCTTGCTGATATGGGTGGTGCTATATACGGAATGACTCTTGAGGATAGCAGCAAATCAATAACTCCAGATTTATCAACTCAAAAAATGAAAATCTCCTTAGAAAACACCAATAAATTACTGGGTTTAAACCTTAAAGATAAGGATTTGGAAAAACTTTTGCCAAAAATGGGATTTGAATACAAATCTGGAAAAGTTATAATCCCTGCCTGGCGTACAGACATAATGCATGAAGTCGATATTATAGAAGATATTGCAATCGCTTATGGTTATAACCAATTCACTCCAGAAATTCCATCCATATCTACAGTCGCTGAAGAATCATACGAGAGTCGTTTAAAATCAAAAATTGCGGAAATTCTAATTGGCCTTCAATTCATTGAGGTCTCCTCATACCATTTAATCAAAGGTGAAGAAATTAAGAAATTTAAATCCCAGCCTAAGATAGAAATAGAAAATTCTAAAACTGAATATAAATTCTTAAGACCTAATCTATTAATCCCAGCACTTAGAATATTCTCGGAAAACAAAGATTCTGAATATCCTCAAAAAATATTTGAACTCGGCCCGGTATTTGCTAAAAACAATGAATCTGAAACAGGAATTGAAGAATCTAGCCATTTGCTCATGGCCTCATCTCCTGGAAACTCAACCTATATGAAACAAATACTCGATTATCTAGCAAAAATGTTGTTCCTAAAATGTAATATCGCTGAATTATCCATACAAGGCCTTATTGAAGGAAGAACTTATTCAATAATGATAAACAATAAACCTATAGGCTATTTTGGTGAAGTCCATCCTGAAACTCTGCGTGACTGGAATATAAAAATGCCTCTCTCAGTCTTAGAAATCGCACTTGAAGAAATAATCTTAATTCTTAAAGAAAAAAGCTAATGCCTAGAACTCACCAGACTTCTGTTTTAACATTAATTCAAAGTCCTTCTTGTTCCTGGTAACAACTGCCAAATCATTTGCTTTCACAATAGAAGCAATCATTAAATCCAGCTCAGAAGGAGTCTTTCCTATTTTCTGCAATCTTGCATATTCTTCCTCAAACCAGCAGCATGATTTTTTATTCATCTCCAAAACATTTAGGGAGTCTATAAGATCATTGACAATACGAATCTGCTGTTCTTTTTTAGATGATAAAAAAAGAATTAACAAAATAGCAAAAATCTCCTAGCAGACCTACTAAAACACTGCTTTCCATCTATCTCTTTTCTAAGATTTTTATGAATCTCTATCCGAACAATCTCTCAAAAAAACCTATATCTTCTTTATATCCAGTCATTCCTATTAGTTTAGCAGCAATCATCTTATAAGCTCTAGCTGCCTTGCTTCTTGGACGAGTATGCACTAATGCATCCTTCAATACTAAAGCTTCCTGAATTTTATCATCCTCAGGAACTACACCTAAAATCGGCAGTTCGAGCATTTCTCTTACATTTGCAACCGGCATCTCTGTTTTTGCACCTCTAACACGCGTAACAATAACTCCTCTTACACTCTTTCCTAGCTGTTCTATAACTTTACTTGTTTTCAGCGCGTCTGTAACAGCAGGTATTTCAGGATTCGTAACTATAACCAGCTCATCTGCAGCTTCCATTGCAGCAATTGCCTCCCCTCCAAGCCCAGCAGCAGAATCATATATAATATAATCAGCCATCTTCCTCAATTTCTTTCCAACTTCTTTAAGCTTAGTGTGGTCTATTTTCCTTAATTCTCTCACAGAAAGCGAACTTGGAATTATTTTTGTTCCAGATTCATGCTCATATATTGCATCAACAATCTTAGCCCTTCCAGAAAGTACATGATTAAGGCTTATTGGAACTAAAGGAGCACCAAAATGTAATCCAACGTTAGGAGTTGTTAAATTTGCATCTAAAATAATCACTTCCTTTCCAAAAGCGTTTAACGCAGCACCAAGATTAATAGCGGTCGTTGTCTTCCCAACACCTCCTTTTCCAGAGGTGATCGTAATAAGTTTTCCCATCTTATCAAATAAAAAACTTCATGAACATGAAGCTAAAAAGAATCTATTTAAGAGCACTTATAAACCTTTCTAACACTGATGAGTATTCCTTAAGCTTATCTAAGTTTATATTTATCACTTGCTCTTTACAACTAACTCTTAAATTCACACCCTTTCTAAATTCATTTTCCCTTACTTTTTCCAAACTTTCAATATCCCTAAATAGCTCATAAAGAACAAGAGTATCCATTATATCTTTATTATTAGCATAAATTTTCTTAAGCTGCATATGTTTGGCTCTGGGGGCATCAGGCACAGCTTTCCACTTTTTCTGTTTTTTAGCTTGTTCTACTAATCGATCCATTCCCAACTCAATCATATTTCTCCATCTTAAAAGAAGATTAATTATAACATCGCAAGTTTTTGTGTATTTTAGACTTACATAAAGCAGATGGTCTGCACTAATCTTCTCTTTTATTATTAATTCCATCCTTAAAAATAGCCCTATTAGAGCATATGCCCCTGAGCGTAATTTATCGAAGGCAAAGGTAGTATTTATATCTTTCTAACTTTCGTACTTTTTATAATTTATTACTTTATAGTTACACTAATAACCTCTTATTATCCCGGTAAGTATAAAGCATTGAGGATAAACCGAAAAGTTTATAAACTTAATACATATT
>JBBSYK010000011.1:0-21464 GCA_038045285.1 Nanobdellota archaeon
GGTCTATAGCGAGCAGCCTCCAGAAAGCGAGCGGTGACCAGTGGTTCTTGACAAGCTTCCTTAATTGAGCTTACAAACAATGGAAAATAATACGCAAACAAATCAAGAATATAGGAAAGCAAATGGAGCAAAAGCCATAAGAAATTACAATAATCCCTATACAAGAAACAGCTTGCCCGAAGTAATATCCTCAGCTCTTAATGATACCAGTCACGTTATTTCAAATCAATATTCAACTTACAGCCCCAAAACAGGAAGAAATTACATAATAGACGATTAGTATCGCTAAATTGCAATATTATCATTAAACATCAAGTACAAATTGGGCTTCCCAGCCTTTTTCTGTTTTCTTAATATACATCTCTGCATATGTAGCTGCTTTTATATGTTCAAGTTGATGATTTTTTGTATCATCACCATAAAGCTCTGCTCTAAGATTATTACCTCTAAGTAAAACCTCTCCTTTTGATGCTGCAAAACCTTCTGCATCTACAAGATATAATAATTCATCCAGAAATTTATAAAGCAATGATTCTTTATCACTTCCGCTAACTTCTATTACCTTTCCTTTTTTACATGCAATTTTCTCCCCTCCGCTCATATAAAAAGCAACAGCTTCTATTGCGGCTTCAAAAATTTCATTTAATGCTTTTCCCATAACTTTGATTTTTATGTCTGCTGTATGATCTAAAAATTCAAAATTTTTTCTATCTTTGTTCATTATATTATACTTGGCTTATTGGTGTTTTAATTCTTTCGTCTAATTGATTTTACCTTTTTTATTTTTAAAAGACTAAGATACAAAAAGTTCAAATAACATTGAATTATTCAATAGTGTATTATTGCGTTGTCGGGACTTAAATTAAACCCCTATAAGTTCTAATCTGTCTTAACTTTTCTTCTTTTATTTTATGAATTTTCTTTAATATCTTTCTTCTAAGCTTAAATGAGTTTGCCAATTTCACATAAGCTTGCCATCCTTGATAGCTTTTCATAAGATTCCAATAGGAAATATCGCAATTTCTCATTTTGTCTATTCTCTTTTTCATCTTCCTTATATTTCTTCTTCTGACCAAATTATATTAATAGAAATCAGGGGTTTTTATCCTTTACTGCTAACATAAATCACAATTGAAAATAATCATTACGAAACGAAAATAGAATTACAAGTTCGCTCTTTCATTACAAAAAAAGATGGAGAATTGAAACCCAATTCAGAGTTCAGGATGAAGCTAGAATAAAAAGCAAATCAACAGAAATGAAAGTCAGATTTTTCTTTTTTTTATTTCAGCAAATGTTGCAGGTTCAATGGATGTGTTTTCATAAAAACGACCTTCCATTTAAAGAGTTCATAATTGAAATGGCAAAAATGTCTAGAAAATGGACTAAATCAGACAAAGCATAATCTTTAATGAGCCTGTGGTACTTATTAAAGAGAGCTCATTATGTTCCTCTGATTTTAAGCAAGATAGAAGGAACTATCTTGCTTTTGCTTATTTCTTCGGAGATACTGTTACAATAGGAAGTTTTAAAAAGCATTTTTCGTATTTAACTGCATGATAATCCCAATTAGATGCTTCAGCTGCGGAAAACCTATAGGGCACTTATGGAATGAATATAAGAAAAGAGTAGATGCAGGTGAAGATGCCAAAGGAGTTTTGGATGAATTTGGTTTGGAGCGTTATTGCTGCAGAGCAACGCTTATAGGCCATGCTGAAATGCTTCCAGAAGTCACTAAATTTAAGAAAGCTTAATTTTCTGTATATTCAGAATATATATTTATTTAAAGAATCAAAGTTAATTTTGAAGTATGAGAGAAATTAACCCCTGAGAGCGTTCAAATTTAATTATAGCATCGGATTCGAATAATTGAACGCGGACACCGATGCTATATTCGGGGAACATAAAAGCAACGTTCAATTATTTATGTTCCACGTTATAATAAGGGATTTAAGGGTAAAGTTCATATTACGGGAGATATTAGCCTTCATGGGGGATGCGAATAGTCGCATATTCTGGTGGCTTATTTTTAAAGCAAGATTTTTCATTTGAAGAATACGATAGATATGAAGCAATATCAGAAGATACAAAGTTTGATCTTTTTTTGCTAGAGCTAGAAAAGCGAAATTATGTTATCCAATTAATGGTACAAATAGAATTTCTATACCTATTAAGCTGCCTAAAGAACATTATATTTTTATTGACAATCTTAAGGAAATTCTTTATTGATTAAATTCTCAACCTGTTTTTCTGACCGCATTTTTCACAAAATACGACTTTATGAGTTTTTTTAATTCTAATTTTACCTTTCAATTGGGATAAACAATTTTTACAGAAAAATTTTTTATAAAAACCTAGTTTAATATTATGTTTCATCGCTGATCGTTTGATTTTTTTCATTTCATCAGCCTTAAAAACAGGACGATTAAAGAAAGAGTCAATATATTTTTTAACTTCTGTTCTCGACATCCTTATAGATTCTCTTTTCATCAATATTTTAATTAATCAATATATTTATACCTAACTAGAATTAAAAAAGTAACTTTTAAGGAGATATTTGTTTACACAAAGTATATCAAAAAGGATATACTTTCTAAAACCTAATTTTGAGAATAGGAAGCTTTAAAAATATGTTATTTTTTAATGAAATAAGCCTTGTGAGAAGGAGTTCTGTGATTTGAGAAAAAATGACAAGTTCATCAGATTTAATACTTATGACTGGCCCTTGTTCAGTCGAAGATGAAGATATGATAAGAAGACTTGCTGAAGTTTCAAGTAGTGTCGGTGCACAATATCTTAGGGGTGGTGCATTTAAACCCAGAACAAAAGCAGGCGAATGGACTGGACATGGAGAAGTGGCTCTTGGATGGATGAGAAAAGCTGCTAATGAATTTGGACTAAAAATTGTAACAGAAATTCTTGGTGAAAAAGATATTCCTATGTTTAAAGATTACGGTGTTGATTTATATCAAGTTGGTGCTAGAAATGCACAAAATCAAGATTTACTTCTCGCATTAGGAAAAGCAGATGTACCAGTTTTATTAAAAAATGGAATGAATACTAGTTTAAAAGAATGGCTAGGTTCTGCAGGAAAAGCTGGAAAAGAAAATAAGGTAATGCTTTGCGCAAGAGGAAAAAACATTGATACAGATGTTGCAAGAAATGAACAAGGTATGACCACATTGGTTAAACTTGTTAATGATACGCCTTATAAAATAATCTTTGATCCAAGTCACTCAACTGGAAAACGTGAATTAGTTTATGGTGTTACTATGGGTGCAATTGCAATGGGGATTGATGGAATAGAGGTTGAGGTTCATAATGACCCTATTATCGCAAGGACAGATGGAAGGCAATCAATAACTCCCAGACAACTTGAATTTTTAGTAAGGGGGGCACATCAACAAAGAAAAGTTTACTTAGAACAGAAAAAATTAAGTGAAGGATTTAGAGATTCTATGATCCCGGCTTATGTAGATATTTATTTTAAATTATCAGATCTTCCAAAGATTCAACAACTAATAAAAGTTATTCAAGCAAAACCCTATTCTCATCCAGACAGTGGAATTTTAACTTCAAGAGTTCCTGCAGGTTCTGCTGGTACTTTTAGACATGAAGGCTGTGCAATTGGAGAATTGGTCCCTTATTCTGTTAAAGCTGGAGACTCATCCGCAGAAGCAATTCATATTGCTATGCCCTTGCCAGATAAATTAAAAATAAAAATGACCCCTTATAGTTCTAAGGCTCTTTCTTATAGAGGTTCTCATGAAAGCCACTGGGAAGGTAAGAGAGTAGAATTTGTTCATGGTTTTGCAGGGCAACCAATCAAAGATGCTTATCTAACAATAGACATGGGCGCAGTTCCTGAATTACAAAATATTCCTTTGATTATTTATGAAGTTGTTAGAGAATAAACTTTTCCAAAAGAAAGTATATCCTTTAGGATATAATCTTTTACACAAAGTAGATATGTTTTTTACCAAAGTTTTAAACACATTTTATCATATAATTTAAAACAAATTAATTACTATAAAATGACAATAATAGAAAGATTTAAATAGTTGCATAGTTTAACTTGTATAAGTGAATTAAAATGCAAAAAGCTAAAGATTACCTAACTTCAAAAGGATGGAAAGCAGATTTAGAGGAAACAATAAGAGATTTTAAGGATGTTAAAATTCTGGTAAAAAGAGCATTAGGATTATGTCATTATGGATTTAAGAATGGCGGAGAAATGACTTCTAGAGAACTTAAAGATTTGAGTTGGAGAACTAGTGCACTTTGGTTCGAGAATGAACAAGATTTTCAAGTTTATGCAATGAAAAATCATTGGCCTTTAGGACGTTGTCTTATAGGATATGGGGAAAATGCAAGAAGGTATGATGATACTTTAGTTATTCCAAAATGCAACTATCAAAATAGTCTACAAATTATTTAGATGACAATTCTATCCATTTAACTACTAAAATTACTCGCTAAAAAAGGTAAAAAACATCTCCGCCCGTTTACACCAGTCATTAAGAAGTCGACTCTATTTATAGCCATCAATATCCTAGTAGGTTTAAATACTTGTGAAATGTTATATCTAAAAGACAATGAAAGGAAAATTATTAATATTGATTTTAGTTGTGTCTGTTCTTATAGTCAGCACTTTTTTAGTTGCTGCTTTAACATACCAAAATAATTCAAAGAATTTGCCTCAGCAAAAATCATTAAAGATAGTTGAATTAAATAATGATGTTGAATTAGAAGACGATTTAAAGCAAGATAAAGAAAAAGATATCCCAATTCCGCAAAATGCACTTGATAGAGCAAGTGCATTTGCCCTTCAATATATTGGTGAAGGGAAAGTAACAGATACAGAAATAGATGACGAAGAAGGTTATTATGAAATTGAGATAACACTAGATAATGGTAGTGAGTTAGATGTTCATCTAGATGAGAATTTCAAAGTAATAAGCACAGAATATGGGTAGGATTATATTGTATTCCGTTAATATTTCTTATTGATAAATTTTTTCGATTCTTCATTTTTCGATTTTCTTCATAAAATCTTGTAATAAGCGTGTCAAGAACCTTCTGACTAAAGTCCGGAGCGTGTTTGGGTTCTTGAGCACCATCAAGATTTGATTTGCTTGCCCTCGAACTGAAGTAGAGGGATTGCGCAAATACAAATCTTGAGGTGTCAAATTCATCAAAATTCAAGGCGCTGAGTAGTTTTACTACGTTATAACAATAGATGATTTCTTCTTTTGTCATGATTTACAGAATTATTAAAAACAAAGAAGACAGCATCGGTGTTTCGCCTCTTGTGGGAGACTAACGCAGCCGACGTAATCTGCTTAGCTTCCGAGTTCGGAAAGGGATCGGGCGTTTCCAGATTACTATGGCCGTCTTCGAATTTCTCTTATCTCTATAGTATTTAAAACTATCTTTTGAATATCTATAATATTAAAAACAAGATAATCGGAATTAAAAAATGGAAAAGGACAGGCTTATAGAAGTAATAAAAGAGTTCGATAAAAGAAAAATTGCAGTTGTGGGGGATATTGCTTTAGATAGATATTCGTGGGTTAGACCGATGCCTGAAAATCCTGAAAGCGAGGCTCCGCTTTATACAGAAGTATGTTCAGAAGATAGAATTGGATGCGCCGGCAATGTTGCTGCTAATATATCTTCTTTAGGTGCAAAGACATATCTGTGCGGGTTAGTAGGAAAGGATAGTGAGGGAAAGATTATTAGAAAAATCTGCTTAGATAAAGGTATATCTTATTACCTTTTTGAAGAAGGAAAGACAAATGTAAAAGAAAGAATAATAGGAATTGAGCATGGAACATACTTAGGAAGAATAGACAGAAATGACAGAAATTCTTTGCATGATTTACAACCAATAAATCAAGAAGGAGAAGATTTTATGTATGATAGATTAATAAATGAAAAATTAGATTCTATTGTTTTATCAGATTATAATAAAAGAGTTTTTAGAAATAATTTAGCTAGAAGAATAATAAAATATACTAATGAACAAAATATTATAACAATTGTTGATCCGAAACAACAGAATATAGCATCTTTTAATAAATCTACTTTAGTGAAGCCAAATAAAAAAGAAGCTCGAAAGATTGCTGGTCAAGAGCATTTAATCGAAGAAAGTGCTCTTGCAAAAAAAATAAAAGAGATTACAATGAGCAAATTCATATTAATTACTTTGGGTAAAGATGGTATGATCGCCTATGAGAATGAAGTTAATCATATTAGAGCGCAGGATATAGACGTTTATGATGTGTGCGGTGCCGGAGATACTGTATCTGCAGTATTAGCTCTTTCTTTGTCTTCAGGGGCAACTCTTTTAGAATCAGCGCACATTGCAAATTATGCGGCAGGCATTGTAGTAGAAAAACAAGGAACATCAACATTGACAAGCGAAGAGCTTATTAACAGAATAAAACAATCTTAATAATGGATAATGCTTTCCAAGACAAAATAAAAGAACATTCAGAAGACCTAAAAAAATTAATAGATAAAACTATTTTTACGCATTATGAAACAATTAAGAAAATAGCTTTATCTATTACAAATGCTTATAGAAAAAATAAAAAAATTATCATATTTGGCAACGGCGGCTCTTATGCAGATTCATTGCATTTTGCTGCTGAACTTGAAGGATGTTATAGAAATAAATCCAGATCATCATTAAAAGCTCTAGTTCCATCAAATTCATCGACACTAACTGCTATTAGCAATGACTTTAATTATAATGAAATCTTCTTGCGTTTTGTCAAGGCAAATGCAGAGAAAGAAGATATAATATTAGGTTTAAGCACTAGCGGTAATTCGCAGAATGTTATTCTTGCTTTTGAAGAAGCAAGAATAATAGGAGCTATAACAGTCGGATTTACTGGAGAAAGCGGAGGGGAAATGAAAGATCATTGCGACATTCTTTTTAATGTACCCTCACAAGATACTCCTCGTATTCAAGAAATCCATCATTTCGCTTATCATGAAATCTGCGAAATAGTTGAGAAAGAAATGTTCGGATAAAAATAAAATTCCTCAATTAAAAAACCAAAGCTTTAAATTTACTTCATTATTCATTCCAATATGCGGGGATGCCGGAGCGGTCAAACGGGCGACGTTAAGGCCGTCGTAGCTAAGTGCTTGCGGAGGTTCGAATCCTCTTCCCCGCATTTATTTTCTAGAATCCAATAATCAATATCCATAAAAATGTCTTTTTTTCCTAATACCCTTTAAAATAATAACTGCCAGTATAGCAATAACAATTATAATAACTAAAATCAAAACTATTTTTAGAATTGATTTGCTTTTTGAGGTTTCTCCACCGCCGCTTTCACCAGAACTTGTTGTTTGTTCATTTCCTTTATTATTACTTCCAGCTTCTTTGCCTTTTCCAGTCTCTTTCCCAGGAATTAATGGAGCATAAAGTGGATTAATTATTAAAAGTGCTTGTTTCTTAAGTATATTAATAGATTTTAATTTTATTGAAATATCATTCTTTCCATCATCATCAAAATCAACAATTTTTTCTTCACCAACTGTTAGAGTAAATGTTTTTTCAGTGCTTCTTACAATAATACTCGCAGTTACATCAGTCAAATTTGTTACTGAAATACTATGATTAACGCTTCCAAATGTAAATGAAATAAATTCTCCCTTGCCTACTTCCTGCTCAACTGGCGCAGATATTTCACCTATACTCTTTATCAGTTTTCCTACTCCTCCACCCCCTCCACTGCCGCCCCCAGTTCCAGATGATGTGCTAGTAGATCCAGATGAACATCCACTTGAACAGGTAATAGTACTTGAAGCAGAATCAGTTCTAGTTGCTACTCCAGAACTTCCTGTTGCTGAAGCAGAAATAGTAAATATGCAATTTCCTGTAGTCCCCATAGTAACTGTCCAGCTTCTAGATTGCCTGTCACTATGAGTCATTCCAGTTATTGTTTTCGAAGAAGCCTGATTTCCAATAGAACAACCTCCAGAGCTAGCAGCAAAAGTTAAAGTAACATCAATATTCCCGCCAGCAGTAACCTCTGCTGTCGTGTCAAAACTCTGGCTTGCAGCCTTGCTTGAAGCTGAATTGCTCAGAGTTACTGCAACATCTATAACATTTTCAGTAACTCCATCGACTCCGTTAGTGTCAGTTACAGAATCTAAAGTTATTTTAGAAAAACCATTATTCCCTCCTGATTTTATAGCTCGTAAACCTGAAAAAGTAACTTCTGTTGTTTGCCCAGGGTCAACGCTTACTCCTGAAGCTTGAGCATATGTAGATTGTTCAAGCCAATTACTTGCATCTGAATAAAGTGTAGCAACACCCACAGAACCAGCAGCATCTCCATTATTTATTATCTGCGCAGTGCATGAAAAATCACCATTAATAGAAACTTCTGTCGGAGTGCATGAAAAACTGTTAATTGCAAAAGAAGCAGTAGCATTTGCAAAAGGCAGAACAATAAAGATGCCAAATATAACAATTAATAAGTTAACAAATGTTCTCTTCTTCATCTTTCTTAAATCTATTTTATTATTTATCATGTTCCTTTTGTTATGTTGAATGCCACAACTTCTGTAGCTACATTATAGTCGCTGTCAGAGCACCACACATATATTCCATAATTTTGTATCGACCAGTTGCTCACATTAAATGTATAACTATGAGATGTTCCTCCAGTAATTAAACCAGTAGGGTCTGAAGAAGAGAACCAGTTAGTTCCGTTGCTTATTGATCTGTGATTGGTAGATACATATTCGTAATAATATCTTGATCCATTATAATGATATTGAGATAAATTACAAGCTGCTAATTTTTGTGCTGTTAAGCTTCCATTGTTCGATGAAGCGCTGATGTTTCCACAATGCCATGAATGGAAATTGTCATAATAATTAACATTAAGCGAGCATTGCGCATTTTCCGTCGTAGTAGCTGAAAATGCAAAAGTATTATTGCTTATGTTTTGATTGTTAGTAGGAGCACTAATTGTAATATTCGGAGCAGCAAAATCTTTTACTCTAACAGTTCCATCTTTTATAGTGCCTGTTCCACTGCTTCCAGAAACACTTGCCTTTATGTAATAACTTCCTTTAGTCCATCCACTACTAGGAGCCTTCAAAGTTAAAGTTGCATTGCCTGATGAAGTCTGAACTCCCCCTCCAACTAATCCCCAAGTAGCACTGCTGTATGAAAGACACCAATCACTATAGCAGGTCCCTCCAGATAAAGCATATTGAACATTAGTTATATTTACGTTTGTCGCATTATAATTAATATCTCTAACAAAGACCTTAATAGTAATATTTTCATTTTGAGCAAAGTCATACTTCCAATTTCCATTAGACTGTTCATTGTTAAAGTATCCATTATAAGTTTCCCTTCCCTCTACATAAATTCCACTCCAATCTTGAACTTTGGAACTTGCGCTCGTAATTTTATTCCATTCTGTTTGTAAATAATTATAGCCAACTTTCCATCCTCTACTATTTGGATAAATTGTTACATTTTGAGCTCCGGTAGCATTACATTGCCCAGAAACATTTGACCAGCAATTTCCAACATTAAACACGAATGTTTCTTCTCCATTGAAATTACTATCATATCTCCACTGATAGACTTTTGACAGATTACCGCTCACAACTGCCCCAGTCATAGGATTTGTAACACTTGCTTGAACTGTAATTGGGGCATTAGTAGTTTTTCCTGTTCCTCCTTGTACACTTCCCCAGCTCACACTGAATGGAACTGATCTAAACGATAACCATCCTTCTTGTGTATCATTTTGTACATTATCTTTTACTTTAATATTTAAGTAGTGATATCCACCCCAACTCCCGCCTCCCCAGTCAGAACTATTAGGACAGATTGTAACATTTTGTGAAGCAGTAAAGCTGCTATTAGTGAAATTCGTATAACTTGTTTTAGTTGAAGAGCTTCCCGTCCATATATTTTCATAAATTTCTAAAATAGAATAATTGCCTGTTAATAGAACATTCGAATACCAATAAGGTTCATATATACTTATTGTTGCATTCGCACACTGGTCTGAAGCAATGTTATATGTATTTGTTGATGTAGACACTCTGAACGGCTGCACGCTAAACCAAAGCCATCCAGATGAAGTTTCGTTATTATTCTTTAAATTCAGTTCTCCCCAGTAATATCCAGCAGGCCAACTGCCATTTCTATAACTAATATTTATTAAAGCACTTCCATTAATCTGCAAGTCGCTTCTATTAACAATAGTAACATTAATATCTTCCGGATAATTAAACTCTTTACTTTGATATGTTGTAGAATCCCATGCTCTTAAAACGACGTCATCTATTGTTGCATTCACGAAATCAGTTGCATTATAGCTTACTCCCCAGCCCTTATAGTTTTTTGTTACGGTTACATTGTAATACATACTTTCTTTAGACTTAATATTTGTTTTCCAGTTGTTCGAGGCATTCTCATCCGATGGCCTTGCGTCTACATAAAATGCAATTGTATTAAACCAAGCATTTCCTGTATCTGTATTGTTAACGTTTAGCACGACAGAATAATATCCTGTTCCCCAAGTTCCACTTGTTGTATTAATTTTTAAAATATATGCGCTGTCATTATTAATATTAGCATTCCAATACCATTTGCTAGATGAGTTCACATAGATCGTAGTTGCAGCATATTGGCTGGAGTTTAATTCCTTGCAGGGCCATGTTCTGCAATCACTAATCTTCTTTACGCCAATAGATACATTACCATATATATATTCTCCTCCAGCATAATTATAATTGTAGTTTCCTGCTTGCGATATTTTAACATATAAAGTAATATTTTCTCTAGAGTTGAAATAGTTCTTATAATTGCACACACTAGAAGTACATTCAATTGGAGATCCATAAACATCCCAAAGTTTTACTCCAAACCATGCATAACCATAATCAGTATCTCCATTTGTTGTTGTTCCTTGAATTACGGCTCTGTAATATCCATTTTTCCATTGTCCGGTTGAAGCAGATGAGACCGGCAATGTCAGTGTGCCGCTTCCCGACGTAACACTAGATGAACTGACATTTGAAACATTATATCCAGAATCAACAGGAGGCCATACCCAATCTCCATCAGACCCCATATACTCCACTCTCTTCAGTGTAAGAGTGCCGCTTAAACCTCCGCTGCTGCCCCACCATCCGCTTCCAGCTTCATACAATCTCACATTCAAAGTAATATTGCTTGAAGGATTATTCTGCCAGTTTGAACTCCATCCATATAAGTAAAATGCCCTTGCTTCAAACCTGCCGTAAGTAATATCTTCTGTTCCATCTAAGCTGTTTATCTTAAATTTTACAATATTATTTCCTCCCTCCCATTTTGACAAAGGTTTTACAGTACAAGTATATCCTCCAGTACTATCGCTAGCTTGGCATACAGAATCTGTTGCATTAAAATTCTGAAGGCTGCCAGTCTCTGCATTTTTCACTTCAATAACATTTAGAGTTGCGTTGCTAACTACTTGTTGTGTAGCAGTGCTAACAGAGCATGCCGTTCCTTTCCCATAAGAGCCGCCGCCGCTTGAATTTCCTGATGAGAAATTAGAAGCAGTTGCCTTTCCAACAGGATTATTTGCCTGAATAATTTTTATTTCAAAATAGACAGTATCGCTTGTTTTAAATTGCCATACATAATAATTCCCAGTAGACACAGTGCCTGCAGTATCTTTCGCAACTGTGCAGCTTTCGTAAGGTCTAACTATAAATCTCGCCAGAGCTCCAACACTATTATTATTTCCATATACGAAGACATCATAAACTCCGCCAAACTTAGGAACATCTAACTTAAGCATCTGTGATGTAATGTTCCAAGCCCATTCATTCACACCATTGGTTGCGTTAACTACTGTGAAATTATTTAGTTGGGTATAAGATATTTCAGATCCATTCATATAAACAACACTAAACACTTCAGCATTAGATAAATTGAATAAATCAGAAGTTGCATTTGATGCTTTAAGGCTTAAATAAACAAATTCAGTTGTTCCAAAAAGTTCTTTTAACGAACCCTCGCTATTCGCAGATTGTATAGATAAAACTCCGCTAATAACATTAATTGTACGGCTCTGTATTTGTGTAACTCCTTGATGTGCTAAATTAATATCTAATTTATATTTTCCAGGTGTTAAAGGAGACGTTAAAGAAAACTCATAACACCCATTTTTAGAGCAAGAAGCATTCCAACTAACATTGCCTAATGCCACAATATCATTTAATTCATCCTTTAATGTAATTGTGAATGATGATATATTAACATTATTGATTATAGTTCCATTAGAACGCAGTTTGGGATAAGCTTCTAATTTCAAAGTTTTATTTGGATAAGTGCTATATTCATATTCAAATCCAGAACCAACTTCTTTCTTATTAACAGATAATACCCAGTCTTTTACTTCAAATGATGTTGCTAGAGTCATGTTTGAACTTCCAGATGAAACTGTAACTGAAACTAAATAAGTCTTGAAGCCGAACGTCAAAGAATCTACATCAAATAAAAACTTATTAATAAATGAATTATTACTGTTTAAAGTTGTTGAAGTTATAGCTTTCACAACATTTCCTTGAGAATCTGCAATATATCCTGAAAATGTAAAAACATCAGTGCTTGAAGCATTCGCAACGCTTACTTCAACAGATGCTTTCTCTCCCAAAGCATAGACATTTTTAAGAGATTTTCCAAGTTCATCTTTCATATAAACGCTTGTCGAGAAAGGAACAACCAAAAATGAACTAAACGCCGTAAAATTATTAAGTTCGACATAATATTTTCCTAGGGTATTTGGAGCAGAAAAACTCATTGAGCATCTTCCATCATTGCCAGTAGTACAATTAAGGTTGCTAATGATAGATTTGCTGGCGTTTTGGACTGTTCCATTCACAGAAACATTAGCCACAAAAAGCATTCTATCATCGATTAACTTCACAGCTTCAACTTTTGTTTTTACAGTTTCAGAAGCAAAGTACTTGACTTTTTCACTGCTTATATATAATAGATCAAGAGTTTTATTGATAATAGTTATTTTTATTTCCGAAAACCAAGTCACGTTTGCAGGATCTGTATATTCTGTTCTCAAATAATAATTTCCTCCACTCGAAGGAGCTGAAATTGTTTTTGCCGTTGGTCTAAAAGTGCTGTTTGAATAAAAACTTCCATTAATATCAGTTGTAAATGTATGATTAAATATCATTCCTCTTGTAATATTAATTATAGTGAAATTAACACTGCTTGCATTCAACGGCGCAGAAGCAGAAACAAGAGTTCCACTGTTGGTGTAATTTGCTTGATAGAGAAAACCTTTGAAAGAAATCATTTCATTAGTCATGTAAACAGTACTAGGGACAGTAAAATAAATGTCTATCGTATAATTATTAGCGCTTACAAAAGGGAGCACAGAAGTTATGATAAAAAGACCTAAAAACAAATATAATCTTCTTTTATTCATCAACTTTACCTCTATTTTATTCATATACTTATTAATTCCTCTTTATATATTTTTTCAATTGCAATTAAAGCACAGTGATAAGCACATTTGCCTTATTTGTCGCCATGCTTATCGACTTTAAAATAATTGATAAATCATCTCCATTTCCATCGAAATCTATTTTTCTTTCATCACCTACAACTAAATTATAGGAATTTCCATCTAATGAGAAAGTCATTGTTGTTGTCAATAATTCACTTGCTTTCAAGCTATGTTCAATATTTTTTGAAGTGAATAAAATTTTTTCATTAATCGCAATATCTTCAGTTTTTGCACCAGATAAAGTTCCTATTGAACGCACTGTTTCAGTTGAAACAGGAGTCGTAGAAGAGGATGATGTAGAAGAAGATCCTCCACTATCGCCGCTGCTTCCTCCGCCAATATATTTCACATCTGCTTTAGACGGAGTAATACAAACTTGAGAGGAACAAACTGATTCACCAATACAATCAATCCATTTTCCTTGACTGCATATTTGTTTAGTATTTGATGGATTGCATTCATTTCCAGAACATATTACACGAACACACGCTCCATTTTGACAAAGACAATCTTTTGATGTTGAAACATGTTTTACAACACTATTTCCCTCGCAAACATAATCAACAGTAGAAGTTCCTTCACAGTTATCAGTATAGACCATCGTAGTTCCATCAGATTCTTTTAAAGTCACTGTTCCCTGAATCATCCATGTATCAGAACCATCAGAATCTGTGCAAATAATGCTCTCAGAAACAACTTTACCAGACAAAGGATTTGAATCTGTAAAAATAAAAAAAGACGCAATACTAGCTGCTAAAATCACAACCAATAACATTATCACAAGGCTTTTTTTACTTATTGAATTTTGCATTTTGCCAATCGTTAATAATTAAATAGAATATTACATATATAAATCCTTCGTTTATTCGACGAATTTTATTTAAAAAATAAAATTCAAAATAATACTGATTTTATGATTTAATACCTATAAAAAATAACAATTAAAATAAAATATTATAATCAATTAAATGTATAGATAAAAGATTATTAATCTATCCAAAATAAATAAATTCTTATGTTAAATTAAAATAATAAAACAGCAATCTTTAAAACCTTCTATTAATATGGAGAAATAAGCGCGATTAGTTTAATGGCAGAATAGATGGTTTCCAACCATTTGACACGGGTTCGATTCCCGTATCGCGCATTTCTTTGTTAGTTCAATGCACTTCTTTCCCATCACAGAATAATTAGATTTAAAAGTCTTGATTTGTGAATAAATATCATGGAAGAAGAGCATAAGAAGAATAATCAAAATGCAAATGTGCATCATCAAAACAGTCAGCACGATCAAAATCAATTTCAAAATAAAAGTTTTTATGATAGAATTTACAAATGGCTCTTGATACTGCCAGCCATTTTATTAATTTTCTCCATTATATATTTAGTTCAGTTTAACAATAAAAACGGAGACATTATCTATAAAGATGTTTCTTTGACAGGAGGAACAACAGTTACTATATTTGACGGCAGTATTGATATTGATAAGATCAAAAACACACTCAAAAGCGAATACCCTGATTTAATAGCCCGAGGAATATCAGATATAAGAACAGGAAAACAATTAGGCATTTCTATTGAAACAAAAGCTGAACCAAAAGAAATAAAATCTTCTCTTGAACAATATCTTAGCTATAAATTAACAAATGAAAATTCCTCAGTAGAATTTTCAGGATCTACATTATCAGAAGGATTCTATAAACAATTAAGATATGCTATAATATTAGCCTTTGTCCTTATGGCTCTTGTAGTATTCATAATATTCAGAACACCAATTCCAAGTGGAGCAGTTATATTATCTGCATTTGCTGATATTGTCATGAGTTTGGTTGTAATTAACATGAGTGGAATGCAGATATCTGGAGCAGGAATTGTAGCATTTCTTATGCTTATCGGATATTCTGTTGATACAGATATCTTGCTCACAACTCGTTTATTAAAGAGCCAAGAAGGAACAATTAATCACAGAATAAAAGAAGCTCTAAAAACAGGTTTTACTATGACATTAACTGCAATAGCTGCAGTTGCTGTTTCTTTAATTATAATTTTTTCCCTTTCAGATACTTTGAGGCAGATGTTCACAATTCTTTTAGTCGGATTATTCTTTGACATATTCAATACATGGGTCACAAATACAAGCATTCTAAAATGGTACATGGAGGCAAAGAAATAAAATGAAACTTGGATGGAGAATATGGTTTTTAATAATTGTGTTAATATTATCATTGTTAGCTATTAGGCCAAGTTTTGAATCTGGAGTAATTGTAAAGTCAGTTATTAAAAATTCATCAGCATTTAACGAAGGTTTAAGATCTGGAGAAATAATTAAAAACGTAAATGGAAAAACCATAGAAAATAAAAACGATTACGCTAAGATTATCGATGAAATTTTTATTGACAATCAGACAAAAAGAATTGATATTTCTACAAAGAAAAATTCTTATACGATCTATACTGAAAGTAACCTTCCTATAGCTGTTGATTCTGTGCCTCAAACTAAATTAAAAACAGGCCTCGATCTAAGAGGCGGTGCCAGAGCCTTAGTTCAGCCAGATGCAAAGATTAGTTCAAGTCAATTAGATGATTTGATAGAAACCAGCAGAAATAGGTTTAATGTATATGGACTTTCAGACATCAAGATTTCGGCTGTTAGCGATCTTGTAGGAGATAAATTTATGCTTATTGAAGTTGCTGGTGCAACACCAAATGATTTAGAAGAATTAATTGGACAGCAGGGAAAATTCGAAGCCAAAATAGGAAACAAAACTGTTTTTGAAGGAGGAAAAAAAGATATAAGTGATGTATGCAGAAATGATGCTAGTTGTGCTGGAATTAGTCAGTGTTCACCAGACGGAGCAGGCAGTTACTTCTGCAATTTCAGATTCACAATTTATTTAAGTGAGGAATCAGCAAAAAGACACGCTTCAATGACAAAGAACATCACTATAGACAGTACTGGAAGATATTTATCAGAAAAATTATATTTATTTGTTGATGAACAAGAAGTCGATTCTTTATTGATAAGTGTAGATCTTAGAGGGCAGGAAACAACTCAAATTTCAATTCAAGGTTCTGGTAATGGAAAAAATCAAGAGGAAGCTCTTAAAGATGCCAGAGGAAATATGAAAAAACTTCAGACCATATTGCTTACTGGAAGTCTTCCATACAAACTAAAAATTGTGAAATTAGATACAATTTCGCCTACTCTCGGAAAAGAATTCACAAAATCTATTCTTTTAGCCGGTCTTGGTTCAATTATTGTTGTTAGCATTATTATTTTCATAAGATACAGAAAAATAAAAGCCTCACTTGCATTATTACTCACATCATTCTCAGAATTAGTAATCATTTTAGGTGTTGCTTCTTTTATTAATTGGAATTTAGATCTACCAAGCATTGCAGGAATATTAGCAACTATTGGTACAGGAGTTGATAGTCAGATAGTAATCTTAGATGAAGCAAGAAAGGGAAAAACATCAAGCGTAAGAGAAAGAATAAAGAGAGCATTGTTTATTATTATGAGTTCATATGCAACTGCCCTGGCTTCTCTTATACCCCTTTACTGGGCTGGTGCAGGTTTGTTTAAAGGATTTGCTATAACCACAATGATTGGAATAACTGCGGGTGTTTTTATATCTAGACCTGCTTTCGCTGAAATGATAAAAAGAATAGAAGAACAATAAACTATTCTTTCTAGGAAATAAATCCTTAAATACTTAAAATAAAACTAATACATATGAAAATAGGCATTATTGGTGTTGGAGTTGTTGGAGGAGCGACAGCCCAGGTACTTAAAAAGGAACATGAATTATATCTTTACGACAAATATAAACCTGAATACAAAGCTGCAGGTAATTTAGAGAAACTTGCTCTTGAATCTGAAGTTGTCTTTATTTGCGTACCAACTCCCATGAAAAAAAGTGGAGAGATAGATTATTCTGCAATATTTAATTCTATTGAAGCCCTGAAAGAAAAAACAGAATCAAAGGGTAGAATTTCTTCTGATTTACTCGTAACAATAAGATCAACTGCTGTTTCTGGAACAACTGATAAGCTCGCCCAAAAATATCCTTTTAGGTTTGCTTTTAATCCTGAATTTCTTACTGAACGAAATGCACAAAAAGACATGGAAAATACTGATAGAATTGTTTTAGGGGTCAATGACGAAAAAAGCAAAGAGGATTTGCTTAACGTATATAAGCCATTATTTCCCAATGCTAAATACGCAACAGTGCCTGTAAAAGCAGCAGAGATGATTAAATACGCTGCTAATGTCATGCTTGCTGGACAAATTGCTCTTGCAAATGAGATTTATCAAATTTGCAATCATGTAGGTGTAGATTATACTGTTGTAAAAGAAACAATTCTGCAAGATTCTAGAATAGGCAGAAATCTTGATGTTCCTGGACCAGACGGTAATCTTGGTTTTGGTGGAAAATGCTTTCCTAAAGATTTGAACGCCTTAATTTATTTTGCAAGGGAGCATGGATATGATTCTCATCTCCTTGTTGAAACTTGGAGATCTAATTTAGATGTTAGAGAAGAGAGAGATTGGTATGATATTCCAGGAGCAACTTCTGAAAATCCTCACAAAGAAAAGGATTAGACTTAAATACGTTCTTTTCTTTTAAAAAAGATGTTACCAAGATGGCATATTTTATTCGGCGCAATATTCACATTTTTGATTTGGCTTTATGCTCCAGAAACTTCTTATCTTTATCTCGGACTAGTTTTTTTTGCTTCTTTCATAATTGACTTAGACCATTATATATGCGGCATGATGAGAACAGGAACATTGCATTTAGGAGAGATATTTAAATATCATTCTGAAATGGGCCAAATACAGCACAAAGAAAGAGAAAAAGGAATTAGAAGAAAAGGAGATTTTCACCTCTTTCATACGATAGAATTTCATGTACTCGTTGCTTTTCTAGGAATTTTCTTTACTCCTTTATTTTATTTTTTCATCGGCATGACATTTCATTCTCTCCTAGACGTGATTTGGCTCATGAGGCACGATTTCTTATATAGAAGAGAATATTTCTTCTTCAATTGGCTCAAAGAAAGATTCTAGTTATTAAATTTCTAGAAAAAACTCATAACTCCTTTTGCCAAGAGCAAAAAGGCAGGTATCCACAGTAGAACAATAGGCAGAGAAAATAATAAAGAGATAAACAGCAATATTGAAGAAAATAAATCAACAAAACTTAGAGCATCTCCCAAAAAGATAAACAAGCTCTTTAATAAAAGTAAAGAAGCGCAAAAAATTATGAAATTCAATGAAGGAGTCATTCCAAAAACAAGCATCAAAAATACACTTGCTGAAGCCAAATCAATGACTCCAAGTATTCCTACTAAAACCTTACTTATAGGCATATAATGTTCTCTAAATGGGAATTAATAAGCATTATTGTTCAAAAAATAACATTTAAAAACAGCCTAACATAGAAATTATCATGAAAAATATAAGAAACACAAAAGGAAGAACTCTTAGTATTGTAATTCCTCTGTATAACGAAGAAGAAAATATAAAAATGCTTTTCGAAGAACTTTCTCTAAATTCACGTAACCTAATTTCTCAAAACTATATTTCAGATTATGAAATTATATTTGTTAATGATGGAAGCAGGGATAAAACTCAGGAAAAACTCTTGGATATGCAAAAAATGGCTAAAGGAAAAGTTAAAATCATTGAATTTAGAAAGAATTTTGGACAAACTGCAGCATTAAAAGCCGGATTTGCAGAATCAAAGGGAGATTTAATCATCACATTGGATGGGGATCTGCAAAATGATCCTGCGGATATGAAGAGAATTATTGAAAAGCTGGACGAAGGTTTTGATGTTGTCTCAGGATGGAGATGGCAAAGGCACGACTCTGCAAAAAAATTGCTAGTCTCTAGAATGATCAACAATTTAAGAAAAAATTTGATTGGCGACAAGTTGCATGATTATGGATGTTCTCTTAAAATTTATAAAAGAGAATGTCTTAAAGATCTTCAATTGTTTGGCGAATTGCATAGATATATCACAGCTTATCTATATATTAAAGGATATAAAGTTGGAGAGATTAAAGTAAATCATCGTCCAAGACAAGCAGGAGTTTCCAAATACAAAAATCTTGGAAGAGGCATCAATGGTATTCTTGATCTCTTCTTTCTAAAGTTTTGGGCGAGTTTCTCAGATAGGCCATTGCATTTCTTTGGCAGATTAGGTATATATCAATGGCTCCTCGCCGTCGCAATCGCAATTGAGCAAATAATTAAGTTCATAATTATAGGCAGACTTACTTTCGGACCATTCATGGCCCTTGCATTGTTGCTTGTAATTACCGGCCTATTATTCATTATTTTTGGTTTCTTGTCAGAAATGATTACAAGAATTTATTTTAGAGGCGAAACAACTTATTCTATAAAGAGTGTTAATTGAGAATAATGCCTTCTTTTGAGGCTTGTTTTACTATGCCCTCCTGCTTTTTCTTTTTTTCGAATTCTTTATGAGTATAACATATTATATCCAAGCCTTGTTTTTTGTCCCATACTCCATAAGCCATAATTATCCTATCTCTGAAATTCATATTTTTGAATTTTTCAGAAACTACAATAAGATCAAAATCGCTTTCTTCTAAATTATCACCTCTTGCCCGGCTTCCAAATAATATTATTTTTTCAGGATTAAAAATTCTTTTTAAAAAGGCAAGGTGTTTTTTTAAAATTTTTAGAGTTTTTTCATCTGTTCTTCTAGCCATCCTATTAACTCCTTTGCTTTTGCAATATAAATACTAACTTTGTCTTCATGATATAATTTATATGGTGCATCTCCAGCTACATCTGGATAACGTGTTGTTATAAATTCTGGAGTTAAACTACCTAAAAAATTATAAAAATTCTTTGGAACTCCTGTCTCTTTAGCTAAATAGATTAAGGAATGAGTTGGACCAGATGATTTTCCCTTTTTTGCTATGAAAAAAGCTTTCAGAAATTTTTCAACTGCTTGCTGGCATAAAAAGGCAGATATATAATATTCTTCTAAGTTAAAATTCTTTTCAGCTACTTCCAAATCTTTCTTTGCCTGCTCAACTAAGTTAATTACTTCTTCTCTCATTGATATATAGGTAAATGAGCATTTTTAATAATTTCTACTCTTGAATTTTATTAAAAATTCCTCACCGCAATATATATAGAGAGTTTTGAAAAACCCCCTCTATGAATCTATATACTGCAGTATATAAATGATTAAATTACCGACGATAAATAACTAATATTATTAGTCAAGAGAAGAATTATGATTATCTGGCAATTATTCAAAATATGGGTTATTCAAAGTCGTCTATAGTTTATGTGGAATCACTGCGCTACTTTGTAAACTTCTCAAACTCCTCGCGCGTCATTTGTAAATCTTTTTTGATGATTTTTAGTAAAAGACCTCGACCAATGTCTTCTCCTGCATGAAAAGGAACAATTGTTGTTCTTCCATCGGAATGGCGAAAGAACATGTGACTTCCTTCTTGACGAATAAACTTGAAACCGAGTTCTTCAAGAATCTTAGCGAGTTCTTTAGCACTCAACAGCTTCAGTCTAGCCACTTTATACCTCTATCTGTTGTAATCCTACAAACTTCTCTTTTGGTGATATTTCATGTTGTTCTGCACATTTTAGATAAAGAATAATTGCTTCCTTCGTTCGCCTTATAAGTTCATCCATGCTTTTTGCCTGTGTATGGCAACCGTGTAGTTCAACTACATCAGAAACAAAATAATTATCTTCATCTTTTTCGATAAGTACGTTAAATGTTGACATACAAAAAGAGAGAAAACGTTACTTAAAAACATTGCGGCGATAACAGCCTTGCGTACATATTATTTAATCTTCCTAAAATAAGATAATCTTGCTCT
>JBBSYK010000012.1:0-4184 GCA_038045285.1 Nanobdellota archaeon
CAAACACAGGGTAGTATTTAAATCTTGGGGAAAGATTAATGTCTTATGCTATAGTTAAAGAAGACTTGTCATTATAAATAATATTTACTAGTGAAATAATTTCCAGTCATTACAAAATTTCATTAAACAAGTTTTATAAACTTAGATGTTTAATATTGAGCATGTATAAAAAGGGAGTGAGTAGTGTTGTTACGACTGTTTTGATTATATTGCTTGTTCTTGCAGCAGTTGCGATGATTGGAGGGATTTTATTGAAAAATATACAGGAGACTGCGGATAAAATAGAATCTGGATTTAATACTGCCAGATTAAGTGTGGTGCCGCAGAGTGTGCATTATGGGCCTGATGAACAATACAACAACAGAATTGACTTGAATATTCAAAGAGAGCCAGGAGAAGGGAATATGGCGGGTTTGAATATACTTTTCAAATATAAAAGTGGGAAGGGAGTAGTGGTTAGAAAAGATATTGAAATTAAGGAGCTTGAGACAAAACCTTTTAGCGAGGAATTAGGACGTTTAAATATTGATAGCTCTGACATTATTAAACAAATTTCAGTTGTACCAATATTAAAAACATCAAAAGGAAAGGAATTTTTTGGAGAATTATTGGCTGAATATAGATATGAAGGGGTGGATTATAGGAGAAGTGAAATTAATTATATGACAGAACAAGAGTATACGGGCGAGAGAGATATTAATACTGGACAAAATGCATATGGTTTTGAACCTGTTGGTCAAAATGGCGAGAATAGCATTTTGAAAAGTGCTGGGCCTTACGGGAATGAAATTGTGGTCTGGAGAGGAAAAAGCGCGGCTAATGATGAGGAAGAGAGTGAAGATGGTGGACTAAAAGCAAAAGTTAATATATTTTATATTGATAAAATACATAGATTTAGTGTCTGGGCTAAAAAAACCGGCGGTTATATTGACGACGGAAAAGACGTTGGCACGTATTTTGACTTAGACGGAAGCAATATTTTTTGTAATGGAAAATTACTCCTAAATAAATGGTACTTATTTGTTGGTTATCTTTATCCAAGTAATATGCAGCTTCCTTCAGTTGTAAATACTGGAATTTATGATCCTGAAACGGGTTTGAAAATAAGCGGTTTTGTTTGTAATGATATTAATATGATATCTGGACAGGTGACTTATTCATATAGAGCATATTTATATAGCGATATGAATCCTAGTGGTGAGCAGTATTTCTACGCTCCTAGAGTTGATATTGTTGATGGCACAGAGCCGTCAATTTATGATTTATTGAATCCTTATAAGTGATTTTGCTTTTTACACAATGAATTATTTAAGAATAATATAATTGAGGTGTTGAGAATTATTGAATATACGAGGTATCTAAAAGTATGTTGAATGAGATATTTTTTGTTATAAAGTAATCAACACAAATGGCGAAAGCCAGTTAGGTTTAAAAACCCGATTTTTCTCAGCTATTTATGAAAGGAATTATAGTTCAATTTAGAAGAAGCAGGCATAGGATTAAAGAAAAACATTATTTGCTTGATTTAGGTCTGACATCAAGAGATGAGGGGAAGAAAATGGCTGGAAAGGAAGTTGTTTGGAGAAGTTCTGCTGGAAAAGAAATAAAGGGAAAAATTAGTGATGCTCATGGAAATAAAGGCATTGTTCGTGCAATTTTTGAATCTGGTTTGCCTGGACAGGCAATTACTAGTGATATAGAGGTAATTGGAATTTCTGTTGTTAATGTAGGGCAAGGAAAAGGAGGAAAGAAGTAAAGATGGGATTAAGAAAAGCATTGGCTTATTCAAAGAAAAATGCTAGGCCTTACACAAGAACATCAAGAAGGAAAGATAAGAGTTATATTAAATCTATTCCGCACAGCAAGATTGTAAAATTTTCTGGAGGAAATCAAAAAGATTACCATGAAGAAAAACATGAATATGGAGTATCTTTGGTAGCTGAGGAAAAGACACAGATAAGAGATAATTCATTAGAGGCTTGTAGAATGTTAGTAACTAAAGAAATGGATGAAAAGGCACTTGGACAATATTTTATGGTTATAAAAGTTCATCCGCATCATTTTTTGCGGGAAAATAAGAGCGCGGCTGCAGTAGCTGGAGCAGATAGAATTTCTACTGGAATGACTCAATCTTTTGGAGTTATTATTGGCAGAGCAGCTATTGTAAATAAAGGGCAAGAAATTATTTTTGTTTCTTGTTTAAATGAAAAAGCAGCTCGCGTTGCTAGAAATGCACTTGTTTCTGCAAAGTCAAAAGTTCCTTGTAAAACGAGGATTGTGTTTGAAAAAGTTGTGAGAAATATTAAAAAATAATGCTTTGTTAGTTGTTTTATGGAAAATCCTGCAAGGAAGATAAAGAAAATATGTGAATTGACTTTAGCAACATTGTTTCTTTGTGGTTGCAGCAGCATTAATCAAGAGGATAATAAAGATCAAACAAAAGCAGGAAAGTTTTTCTCTAAATTTCCAGAAAAGATTGAAACCTCAAGATTTGTATTTGCGCAATCCCCCTACTTCAGTTCGAGGGCAAGCAAATCAAATCTTGACGGTGCTCAAGAACCCGAACACGCCCTGGAATTTAGTCCGAGAGTTCTTGACATGGCTGGAATTGTGAAAAAATATGAAACAAGAAGTGCAAAGCATTGTCTTGTTCATATGTTGCAAATGCATGTCACTGCATTTAATAGAAGAAAGCCATATAATTCTTGTATGGATGAAAAAACGCTGGAAAAAATTAATGAAGTACAAAACGATATTTATGATGTTTTGCTGCAATTGAAATATGATTATGGAATTAATGAGATTTACCAAGAGGTTCTTTATGAGGATGAGAAAATTTGAGATAATAAGCAACCAAAGAGAAAATTGTTTTATTATCTAGAATATCCTAAAACAGTATTAAATGAAGAGATTGAATTTTGGAATTATAGAGTTAATATAGAGAGAAGAAGTAAATATGAGGAAATACTAGAAGAAAAATTAAGATTTAGACCAACATTCGGTGAGGGGTATCCATTTTTGGCTGGTGCATCTTTTTTGATGGCTGATGATGAATTGATTAGATTGAAATACGGTGAAAGTAAGGACTTTTATTTAAGAGAGTTTAATAGAGATTTAAGTTTTGGAGCAGAGAAAGATAATCATGAAAAAAGAGAGGATTTTCTGCTAGAGACAATAAAGAAAAATGGAGATGAAATAGCAGTCGTTGTTTACGGAGGTTCGCATTGCTGGAAGAATAATATAAAGAAGTGGAATAAGGTGCACAAGAATGAAAAGTTTTCGTTGATTGAGATTGTGCCAGATAGTTATTATAGATTGTATGGAAACCATTAGACATAAGGTTTATTAATTTGTTTTAATTGAAAGGGATATGAAATTAATAAAATTATATGTTTTATCAATTGCTTATTTTTCTTTCAGTATATTGTTTTCTTTAAATCAGGTTGTTGGAATTACTGGATTGTCTATAAGTAATTTCGCTGCTAGATATTCAATTAATCTTTTAGGAGCTATTTTCTTTTTTATTGCTATATTGCTTTTTATGACGGGAAGAGAGGAACAAAATGGCCTTGAAGCGAGAGTATACGATGCTTCCAAAGGAAAGCATAAAAATCATGACGATGTTTATACTTTTATTGATCCTTCTGGCAAGAGAATTACATTGGGAGAGATGAGAAAACAAGTAAATGAGTTTTTAAAAGATTATGGAGGAAAGGAATTAGTTGAAATAATGAGACAAGAATATTCACCATTTCTTCACAAAGTTTTAGATGAGAGTGATGAGGATAATGAGGAAATTGCATGGAGTTTTTTGGAACTTTTA
This sequence comes from Nanobdellota archaeon, assembly GCA_038045285.1. Lineage (GTDB taxonomy): Archaea > Nanobdellota > Nanobdellia > Pacearchaeales > GW2011-AR1 > VGKP01. The sequence goes on from JBBSYK010000012.1 coordinate 3,824, forward strand.
GGGGAAAAAAGAGAAGAGGAAGGAATTGATTTTAGATTAAAAAAGGAGGAAAGAAGAGATATATTTATGTTATTTCCTGAATGGAAGGGAAGTGTGAATCCTCATCAAAGGCAAGTGTTAAACAAGTATAATATTTATTTTGATGATTCTGGCAAAAATCATCCAAAATTTAGATATGGAGGCACTGGATATGTAAGTTCAGCTCCATCAACAACTAGCGATTTTAAAACAGGAAAAAGAGTGGCAACTCAAATTGTTCAATTAATTGAAAAGGCAAGAAGAGAAGAATATGAAAAACAGCAAAAGGAAAAAGAAAGAGAGAGAAAGTAGGAAGTAGGAAAAGAACAATAAAACTTAGAAT
>JBBSYK010000013.1:0-23272 GCA_038045285.1 Nanobdellota archaeon
TCAATAGTTATTGATATTTTCTGTTTCATTTTATCTCCTAAATTTTTTCGCGCGCTTCGCGTACCCCAAGCGAGGAATTCGAGCTCAGCGGACTCCAGTAGCAGCTCAGGCCAGCCCTGACCGAACCCGCGACGAACCCCGCGACTCTTCCATTAATAGGAATCCAAAAGTAAAATTCACCATTCTTGCAGCCAGATAAAGGCAATCCATGTTTTGCTGCTCTATTTAGCCAGTCGCCATAGCTTATTTGCTTATTCTTAGCAAGATAATCTCCAAGAGATTCAGTCACTTCCTTAAATTTTCTATTATCAAAAATATAAGTTGTAACCTGCATTTCTCCATTGTTCTCTGAGAATCTGTCTGCATTCCATTCTGATCTCCAGAGATTTCTAACTTCTATTATTTCATTATTAACGCTTTGAAGTACATCAGACCTTATTCTATCTCCTTTGCCATTATAAACATGATAATTTCTATCATTAATTCCTTTATTTAAATGCCTGAGAAATTCTCTCTCTAACAAAACAGATAAAGTAAATCCTCCTATCTCTTTTGTTATATCCAGAGCTTGCTGATGATTTATGCCTCCTATAAATCCTTGATCATTATCTGAAAATTGCTGCTGAGGATATAATTTTTTGACAGCATTCTGAACTCTTTTATCAGTATAACTTATTCTATTAATTCCGATAAGCAATTCAGGGTAATCCCTTTTTCCATAATTTCCTGCTGGAAGAATAATATAAGATTCTAGTTTTCCCGGCTCAATGCTTCCAAGAGAAACATCTCTCACTTCAATATCATGATCAGCTCCCTTGTTGTCTTGAATAGGCGCAGTTGCAGCAGGCTGCTGCGCTACTCTGTTTTTCTCTTCCGCTTTCTGAGCTTCTGTCCTCGCATAAACTCTATGAAGTCTTGCTTCTAATTCAGGGGATAAATTCCCTATAAAAGACATTATTTTCCCCCCATTTTAACTTTCTTTAAAATATCTCCAGCAACAAGCGTATCTTCATCTTTGCTATTTGCTCTTTCATCAACAAAGTCGCTAATTGCTTCTGTAACAGGTTTCCATCTTCCATCAACAGGAGCAATTTCTCTAAGTAAATCAACATCTCTATGTCCAGCAAGAGCATAACATAAAGCAGTTTCTAGAGCAGAAACTTTTTCCAATATATCTCTTCTATTTGCAGAATTCTGGCCAAATAATTCATCGAATGCCGAATAAACACTTCCATTATGCGCTTGTTCAATATATGGATGAGCAATAACCCCTGAATATGGAGCAGTCAATCTTAAACTATCTAAAAACAATTTCACTCTATTTTTCGCAGCTTCAGGATTACTTTCAAGAGTAAAATTAGTTGCGCCTTTAGATTCGGCAATCATTTCTAAAGCAGAAGAAAGGCCCATTGCTGAAAAAACTGCTCTTGGAGATAATGGAAATATTTTATTTTCATCATTGTCTGTTCTTATGCCTTCAACATTAGGCCATCTTGTGTCTAATGCTTTCTTGCTGTTTCCCGTAACTCCTTCCAGATAATCCAACCCTCTTGTAAAATAGACCCCTAAAATCGGAAGTAAAATATCAACACTTCTTCTCCCAAATTCTTCATTCAACGCTAAAACATCATCAAAATTTACTTTTGAACTTTCCGGCATATCTGCTCTTGGATTTTTCTTCCCGCCCATAAAAAGTTTAAGTATATCGGCATTAGTTGGACGATAATCTGGATGGTCTAATTTTACTATTAAATGAAATCTGTCAAGCAACGCTCTATCTGATTCTGAAACACCAACGTATTCTCCATCACCAAGATTTCCAGTTGCAAATCCAATAGAATATTTACCATCACCAAGTTTCATTATCTTTCCATCAAAAACTATCTTTCCATCAAAAAAATCAAAAAAGTAGTTCTGGACTATTGGTGGACATCTGTTCAACTCATCAATAAAAAATACATTCTTTCTAACATTTTCAGTCAATTCAACTAATTCTTTATCAGTTCTTGCTTTTCTTATTTTATCAAGTCTTATTTGCCTTAAAAGTTCGGAAGGTTCAAAATCAGGCCTTCCCATAGCATAACATCCCTTATTCTGCGCTAACCCTATCAAATCGTTTCCCAATTGAGTTTTACCTTCTCCAGTTCCCGCAACATAATAAGCATTTAATCCAGCAATTAATGGGGCTTTAACTAGTACATCTCTGGCAGTAAAAGGAAATTCCCCAATAGGAACTGCTCTGCTATTAACATATCTGCCCTCTTCAAGAGCTTCAATTGTTCCTTTAGCTTTTTCACTTATCATTTTAATAATATTACTTAAAAGTAGTATAATATCCTACTATTTAAACCTTTCTATTAGTATAATTATTAAGTGGTAACATTAATCTCTCTTCTTCACAACCGCAAAGAATTAAAGGGACTTTTGTAAAAGAATGGTGCCCTAGAGGGCTGTCAAGTTCATCTCTTCGCAAAAAGATTTTTACCCAGACAGAACTCAACAGGCTACACGCACAACCATAGAGTTTTTCCATAAAGAAGAGCCATAAAATACAGCAATAACATTTAGTAGTGATGAAGAGCCTTGGGTAAGTTTGGAGCGAATAATGAAGTTGCAGTGAAATTGAATGGAAGTGCTACAACTGCCGCGGGGTTCAACGCGGATTCGGACAGGGCTGGCCTGAACTGCAACAGGAATCCGCTGAACTCGAATTCCTCGCTTGGAATAACCTGTTGCCTCTAGGGTATTTATTATGAAAACTTACACGCAGCTATATGAAAGACTTTGCTCATATGAAAATTTGAATCTTGCTTTTGAAAAGGCGAGTAGAGGAAAATCTAAAAAAAAGTATGTCCTAGATTTTGAAAAGAATCTTCGAGCTAATCTTTTACAATTACAGCAGGAACTTCTGTCTTTTTCTTACTGTCCAAGAAAACTTAAAAGATTTATTATTCGCGATCCAAAGACACGAGCAATCCATGCTTCTACATTTCGCGATCGTTTAATCCATCATGCTCTTGTAAATATTCTTGAGCCTATATTTGAAAAAATCTTTATTCATGATTCATATGCAAGTAGGAAAGATAAGGGAACACATCAAGCTGTAAAGAGATTTATAATTTTCATGAGAAAAGTCTCACGAAATGGCAGGCGGATAAGAAAATTATGGAGCAATAATTCAGTTCAGGGTTATGTGCTAAAAGCAGACATTCGAAAATATTTTGATGAAGTAGACCATGAAGTTCTATTAGGAATTATTGGGCGCAAAGTAAAAGACGATAGAGTTCTATGGTTAGTAAAAGTCATCTTAGACAATTTTGAAAATCCGATGAAAGGCAAAGGTATGCCTCTCGGTAATTACACTTCTCAATTCTTTGCAAACGTATATTTGAATGAATTGGATTATTTTGTAAAACACTCTTTAAAAGCAAAATTCTATATTAGATACGTTGATGATTTTGTAATTCTTCACCGGGAAAAGAAACTGCTGGAGCATTATAAAAAACGTATTATTCGTTATCTTCTGTGCTTGAGATTAACCTTACATCCAGATAAATCAAATATTATTTCATTGAAAGACGGAATTACGTTTCTCGGCTATCGAATCTTTTATTATTACAGACTCTTGAGAAAGAGAAACTTAAGACATTTCAAGAAAGAATTTTCTGCATATTTGCAGCTCTATAGAAAAGGATTCATGACAAAGAAGATGCTAAAGAAACAATTACAAGACTGGTTTGGTTATGCGCAATGGGCGAATACATATAAATTTCGTCAGCAAATTTTGAGAGAACTTGAATTGGATGATATAAATGCTTCTAAAAAATAAGTTAGTTAAAAAGTTATCTTGGAGAGTAAATACAATCTCATTTATTGCAAAGCATACTTCAAATTATAATATTGTTTATATACTCTTTCCTTTCATTCTTTTTATTACTCTAATAAAATGAATAGAAAAATGAGGATCATAACTCAAATTATTGCAATGTCTCTAATATTTGTAATTCTATTAACTTCTTCAGTTCATGCAATAACAGCTACATTGGGAAATTCTAGAATGATATTGCGAATGAATGTTAGTGATAGTATGGACAAATATTTATTAATTAAAAATACTAATCCGGTTTCTGTAAAAATAGAAATATCTGCGTCAGGGGATTTAGAGAAATCAATTACCATAAAAGATTCTGCTTTTACCCTTTCTCCAAATGAAGAAAGAAATGCGTATTTTACCATCAAAGCTACAAAATCTGGAACAACTGAAACAAGACTTAATGTTCGTTTCATACCTGATGAAGGCAGTGCTGTAGGTCTTTCAGCTGTAGTAGTTGTTGTTGCTTCTGGATCAGATGATGGATTAAATACTGAACAGGAATTTGAAGAGCCATCCGATGTGCAAAACAATAATGTAGAGATCAAAAAAGAAAACAGTGCAGATTCAAATAATAAATTAGATAAAGTAAGCGAAGATAATTCTCAAGATTTGGAAAATAATGTAAAAATAAATTTTGATAATAAAAGTAATTCCGATAGTAAATTGAAAGTTACTGATAAAGTTTCAGTTTCTGGTATAAAGTTCGTTGGATTTATTCCGAAAATGTTAATTTCTATAACAATAACTTTAATATTATTATTAGTACTGCTTATCGTCTACTCAAAAAAATTTCGTAAGAAAAAGGGGCTGAAGGAGGGCCATGTTTAAAAAAAATGCTTTCATTAAATATATCTTTACAATTATTTTACTATCTTTAATTTCAATTGAAATTTTAGGATCAATTAATATATCTGCTCAGGAGTTTTCTTCAGATGTCGCTTATGTTCTTAAGAATCCTGAAAAGGCTGACTCTGCATTACTAGAGCAGATAAAAAAATCAGGGTTTTCTGCAGAAATAATTCCTGAATCTAAAGTAAGAATAACGAACTTTTTAAAATATAGAATTATTATTGTAGGTGACCAAAACTTAGATCATCCTGAACTTATTCCTGTTGATAAATACCGTTCTATAATAATTAATTCATATAATTATGCATCTGTGTCAGAAGATCCTCAATTTGGTTGGAGTTCGAATTTTGGATCAAAAAGCAGTCCTTCTGCTTTATCAGTTTTAAACTTAAGCAGTCCAATAACTATGGGTATAAAACTTAAATTTAATGCTTATAATGCTATTAATCCTCTGATAAAGACTTCATATCTTAAAGGGAAAAAACCTAATGGAATTAATGCGCTTATTACAACTGGAATAGAATCGGATGTTGTTATTGCATCTGTTGAAAAAGGCGTAAAATTCTTAAATGATAAAACAGCAAAGGAAAGAAGTGTGTTCTTTGGAATTACCGATGCCAAATATTGGACTCATGAAACAGAAAAAATTTTCAACAATTCTCTTTATTGGGTTCTTTATGGAGAAGATCGAGACAAGGATAGTTTTTTCTCTGATCTTGATTGTAATGATAATGATCCTAAAGCTTATCCGGGAGCAAATGAGATCCCTTATGATGGTATAGATCAAAATTGTGATGGTAAAGACCTTGTTGATGTTGATAATGATACGTTTACTTCCAGCAAAGTTGGAGGCAGGGATTGTGATGATGATAATTCCACAATTAATCCAAATAATCCTGATCCTTTATTAAATTGCATTAACGATGTTCCAACAATAGAATCGATTCCTGAAATATTTGGAAAGGAAAATGAAGCATTATCATTTAGAGTAACTGCTATAGATCCTGAAAATGATGCTCTGACTTTTAGCATCAATGACTCTAGATTTATTGTTCAAAATAATAAATTTACATTGCAGACAACGTACGAAGATGCTGGGGTTTATTACAAAACAATAACTGTATCAGATGGAAAAGATAATGCAACAAAACAAGTTAAAATAACAATTGAAAATGTGAACAGATTACCTAGAATAATAGGAATAAATCCTATTTTCCTTGATGAAGATTCTTTTCTTACATTAAATTTGTCGATTTATTTTACTGATGAAGACAAAGAAGATCAGAATAAGATTATCTTTACTATAGAACAATATCCTGATCTAAACAAAGTTAATGTTTCTTTTATTTCAGAAAATATTTTATTGTTTAAACCTGCTCAGGACTGGAACGGGGAAGAAGATATAATACTCTCTGTTTCAGACGGGAAATCAAAAATTAAATCTCCAAGAATACCGATAAGAGTCGGTCCAATCAACGATCCGCCGCAATTTAAAGGAGAAATAGAAAATATAGTAATGGGTGAAGATTCAACATTAAAAAATTTCTTAGATTTAAGAAAATATTTTTCCGATGTTGATTCAACTTTAAAATTTAGCGTTCATGAAAATGAAAGTATTAAAATATCTATATCTTCAGACGGACTAGTTAGTTTTTACCCATTAAAAGACTGGAACGGAGAGGAAACCATGATTTTTTCAGCTAAAGATGAGTACCTAAATATTATCTCAAATCAAATAAAGATAACAGTAAATCCCAGGGATGAAGAGCCCTCTTTGTCTTTCGTAAATTGCCAGACATCAATAAATGAAGAAAAAATTTACGAATGCGATCTCTTAACTTTAGATTTAGAAAACGATCCAATATCTCTAGGAGTAATAAATGGCTATAAACTTTATTGCGATATTAAAGATAATAAACTTATATATTATTCTTATAGTGATTACAACGGTAAAGCAAGCTGTAAAATTGAGGCAAGTGATAAAGACGGTTCATCTGATTATTTATTTGAAGTTGATGTACTAAAAGTGAACGATTCTCCATCTATTATTGATTTGACCTTGCCTGAAGAATCAACTGTAAATGAAGGCTCATTGAAAAGTTTTTCTTTGATATTATATGATCAGGATTCTATGCCTGTTATCAGTTGGTATTTGGATAATAATAAGATCAAAGAGGATGTTGGATTAAGATCATCTTATGATTATAAAACTATAAAGGGCAACCATATAATAAGAGCTGTAATAAATGATTCTGAATTTGAACAGGCAAAAGTCTGGACTTTGAGTGTTACAAATAATAGCGAGGTTTATGAAAACAATCAAGTACAAAGTCAAGAATATAGTTCTGGAATGAAAAATTCAACATTAATAGAAAATTGTGCAATAAAAAACAATTCTCTTGAAATTAAGATTAAAGATCCTGATACAAATGATGAATTTATCGCAGGCGATGCGATATCAGGAGAAATAGAAGTAAGAAATCATTTAGAAAATAAACAATCACTTAAAATCAAGACGTACCTTTATGATATTGACAAACAAGATATTATAGACTCTGATTCGATTAGCTTGAGTATTAACAAAAATGAAAAAGATTCAGAATTATTTGAATTGGAAATTCCAGAGGATATAAATGCAGATCACCGATATGTTCTCTATATAAAAGCTGAAGATCAAATATGCAATGAAATTATTCAGAATATTAAAATTGAAGAGCCAGATCATAAATTGATAATAAAATCTCTGGAGCTTCCAACAGATATTTCATGTAACAGCGATATTCAAATTAATACGAAAATAAAAAACCTTGGAAATAATGAAGAAATTGCATTTCTTTCAATAGAAAATTACAATTTGGGGATTAATACTTCAACTCAGCAATTTTCTATTGAAAGAAATGGGAAAAAAGATATAGCTGTAAATAATATTTTGATTCATATTCCTGATAATGCTGCTGGAGAATTTACATTAAAGGCTACAACAGACTATGACTTTGATAAAGTAATAAAAGAATATACTATTTCTGTTCTTTGTAATAATATTGAGGAGTATGATTTACAAGATTATGACGATAATTCGATGCTTGAAGAAACTGAAACTGATATATTAAGTAAGAAAATTATATTAGATGAAGCATATAAGGGTAATTCTGTTTTATCTAAGTCTTCTGTTGGATCTTTTAATTATTTGATAATAATTTTGAGCCTTCTAAATGTTTTATTTATTATAAGCATAATATACATGTCAAAATGGTTAAAAAAAGAATAATTAGAATAAAGGAAACCTGGAAAGGTAAACTTGTAAATATAGCCGGAGCAGAAATAAATAATATTCAATTAATACCCTCGGTGATATTAACAATGTTAGCAACTATTTCAATTTTTATCTTTTTGCTTTTGGTTTTATTGATGCTTCCATCTTTTATCTCTGCTTCTCAAACTGATACTCAACAAATAATGACTATTGATTCGTGTAAAAGAATAGAAACTGGGGGCAGTTATATCCTGAACAATGATATTTTAGATTTTGAATTTGAAAAATCAATTGGAGGTTGTTTAATATTTGATGCATCAAATATCGAATTTGATTGCAGAGGACATAAAATTCTCACTTCTTCAGAGAGGGCAGTAGGTATTACTATAAATAAGAATAATGCGACTGTTAAAAATTGTATTTTATCTATGCAAAATGGAACTGGCATTGCTTCTCTTCAATCAGCAAACACGAAAATATTCAATAATACATTACAACAAAATAAATATGCTTTATTCCTGTATGGTTCTTCTAATAATGAGATTATTGAGAATAGTTTTGAAAAAAATCAATTTTCTATTACTCTGACTACATCATCAAATAACAATAATATTATAAAAAACAATATTGATGAAAGCGAAACTTATGCGATATTATCTTCTGGATCTTCAAATAATATTTTTTCCAATTTGAAAATTTCAAATATATTAGGAGATGCTTTTGTTTTTAGAGCTGGCTCTTACAATAATATTATTAAGAATATTTTAATCAGCAGGATGAATTTAGATAATTCAGACATTAATTTTACTGACACTGAAAACAATAATAACACAATTATTGACTCTCATTTTGGAAAGTATGATTTCAATAATGGGAACATAGTCAACTTTATAGAAAGCAATTTTGGAGAAATAAGTTTTCTTCAACCTATTTCAGAAATTGGTAAAAATTTATCAGAGGATATAAAAATACTAAACCATACTATAGCAATATCGAAAAAGCAAGGAGGATTAAACAAAGAAGCTAGGTTAACATTCTTTAATATTCCTAGAGATCTTTTTAATTATACGATATTGAGAAACGACTTTCCATGTCCTCAAAATCTCTGCTCCAATGAAACCTCTTTAGATGCAGGAACTGTTAAAATTAAAGTAAATGGTTCTGGCATCTACAAAATTTCAGCTTCTCACCTTGAGCCAGAGGCATCAAATCCGTTCTGTATAGACTCTGATAACGGTCTTGATTACAATACAAAAGGAAATGTTTCATATTTGACAATGATTACACAATCATCTGGTTCAATACAAAATCCTGGAAACATAGAATTAATTACATACGGCGCCTCGACATCATTCGACTATTGTATAACCAATATGACTTTAGTAGAGTACTCTTGTTTCACAAATGAAACAGGATCTTTCCCGAATTCTGTCAAGTATATTTGTCCTTTTGGGTGTTCAAACAGCACTTGTTTAAACCCTATTATATTGCCTACAAATGAAAGTGTTAATCCTCCAGCGGACAAACCAAAGAAAAGTAAAGATTCTGATATAGTTAGATTTATACCCTCCTCTCCAAGAAACGCTCAACAAAATATATCAATTTTTTTCCCTGAAGAATTGGAGTTGAAGGAAAATAATGCAATAGTTCATATAGGGAAAATTGAAGAAACCTTAAATCCTTTCATTATTTTGCTGGCTATTTTTAATCTTGCTGCTTTGTTTATTGTTTTGGTTTTTGTTTTTTCTAAAAAACAGTCAAAAGAAAATAATAATCAAAAACATAATGAGGCTAAAAATGAATCTTCATCAAAAAATGAAAAATTATTAAAGAAAAAGAATAAATAATATTCGACGACAAATTAATTAAAAATCCGAACATAATTATCTTTAATTTTTCTAGCAGCTTCTTCTATACTTAAGTTTTTAATTTCGGCTATTTTCTTATAGCTCTCGATAACATTAGCAGGTTCGTTGTGTCCAGACTTATCTGGATGAAGAAATGGTGCATCTGTCTCGCAAAGAAGATTTCCAATTTCGATCCTTTTAACAATATTTTGAAAATGTTCACTATATTTTATTGATGATGGGATACTGAGCATCCAGCCATTTTGAGCGATTTTATCAACTAAGTTCATATCTCCTGAAAAATGATGCATTACCACTTTTTTTACACCGCTTCTTTCGATCATGGCGATACACTGACCCTCAGCGTTTCTCGAATGTATGATAAGAGGTTTATTTAATTCTGCAGCAAGCATAATAAATTTTACAAAAACTTTTATCTGTTTTTCCCTCTGTGAAAAATCTTCTTTAAAATCCAGCCCTACTTCTCCGATGGCTGATATTTTTTCATTATTTTTTCTGATGAAATCAATTTCAGAATCAATTTCTTTGTCACTCAAAGGAAGAGAGTCAATAGGATAAATGCCCAGAGCAGCTCTAACACCGTTTTTTCCGTATCTATCAGCTAGCTCGATTACTTTCTTGTTATTTGACGGGTTAATTCCATTGCTAACTATAATGCCGACTTTCTTTCTTTTTGCATTTTTCATAGCCAATTCTATATCTTCACATAAATCAAGGTGACAATGCACATCGATAAAAGTTATTTTTTCTTTTTTTTCACTTTTTTTAATAATTTCTTTCTTTAATTCTTTCATACTTGCTTAAAAACCCGCGGCTTTTAATACTTTTACATTTTAATTTAAACAATATATCTTTATAACTACTTTTAATTAATAAAAAATTCTGAGAAAAGTATATTAATGGCTCTATTTAGATTTGTAAATGGCTAATAGAATTGAGGTCACATCAAAAGTTGAGGACATGAGAGCCAATGTTAGAAAAAAAGATTTAGAATCTAGAGGTTTTTCTGGTAAAATAAGAGATTTAAGTTTAGTTGATGCTTACACTATTGATGCAATTTTAAACAATGAAGAAGTAAAAAAAGTTGCTTCTGTGCTTTCTAATCCGGTTTTTCAAAAAGTAAGAGTAAACAAGCCATTAGCCCCGAAAAGATTTGATTATGCTATAGAAATCGGATTTTTGCCAGGTGTAACAGATAATGTTGGAAATACGGCTCGCGAAAGCATTGAAGATTTATTAAAAATACAGTTAAATGGACAAACAGTTTACTCATCACAAGTCATGTTTTTGTCTGGAGACATTTCACGCGAAAATGCTTTACGCATCGGGGAGTCTGTAGCTAATCCTCTTATTCAAAGAATTTATGTTAAAAGTTATGATGAATTTAGAAGCAATAATGGAATGGGAATAATTATTCCTAAAGTTAGAATCAGAGAACAGCCGACTGCTGATTTAGTTGACATACTAAATGCTCCAGAAGAAGAATTGGCAGTAATAGGAAAACAAGGAATAGCGAATTCTGACGGAACAAGAAGGGGTCCTCTTGCTTTAGACTTAACTTATATGAAAACTATTAGAGAATATTTCTCTAAGCAAGGAAGGAATCCAACAGATATCGAATTAGAATCTATTGCTCAAACATGGAGCGAACATTGTAAACATACCATCTTTGCAGATCCAATAGATGAAATTGGAGATGGCTTATTTAAACACTATATTAAAAGAGCCACTAACGAGATAAGAAAAGCTAAAAGAGATAAAGATTTTTGCGCTTCAGTTTTTACTGATAATTCAGGTGCAATTATATTTGATGATAAATATCTGATAACGCATAAAGTAGAAACACACAATTCACCAAGTGCTTTAGATCCTTTTGGGGGCGCGGAAACAGGAATTGTAGGTGTAAACAGGGATGCTATCGGATTTGGTCTAGGAGGAAAGCCAATTGCCAATACGTATGGATTCTGCTTTGCAGATCCAAATGATGATAGTCCTCTCTACAAAGGACCAAACAAGACACAAAAAATGCTCTCTCCAAGAAAAATTATAGACGGCGTTGTTGCTGGCGTAAATGCTGGCGGCAATCAATCAGGAATACCAACTCCTCAAGGGTTTGTTTATTTTGATGAGCGATTTAAAGGAAAGCCATTGGTTTTTGTCGGCACTGTAGGTTTAATTCCAAGAGAAGTTAACGAAAGAAAAATGTATGAAAAAAAAGCTAATCCGGGAGATTATATTGTAATGATTGGAGGTAGAGTTGGAAAAGATGGAATTCATGGAGCAACATTTTCTTCCGAAGCAATTGATTCTGATAGTCCAGCAACTGCCGTTCAAATAGGAGATCCAATAACTCAAAAGAAATTAAGCGACGCGATAGTTAAAGAAGCAAGAGATATTGGATTATATGCAAGTATTACAGATAATGGAGCCGGAGGGTTGTCATGTTCGGTTGCAGAAATGGCGAAAGAATCAGGAGGATGTTATGTTAAACTAGATAAAGTTCCCCTCAAGTATCCTGGACTCAAACAATGGGAAATATGGGTTTCGGAGTCTCAAGAAAGAATGACGCTCTCGGTTCCAAAAGAAAAGTGGCTTAGATTTTCAGAATTGATGCGGAAAAGAGGCGTTGAAGCTAGCGTGATTGGAGAATTCACGAATTCTGGGAGATGTATTGTTGATTATGGAAGAAAGAGAGTCATGGATATTAAAATGGATTTTCTGCATAATGGACTGTCACAGAGAGCAATGAAGACAACATTTACTCGTCAAAGACATGAAGAACCAGACTTTTCTCCGCCAGAGAATCTTACACAATCATTACATCAAATGCTGAAAAGACAGAACATTGCGAGTTTTGAATTTATTTCCAAACAATATGATCACGAAGTTCAGGGAGGAAGTGTTATTAAACCATTACAAGGAAAAGGAAGCGTGATTGGAGACGCGACAATTATCAGACCCGTTCTTAATTCTTACAAAGGAATTGTAATTTCTCAAGGCTTATATCCTAGTTATAGCGATATTGATACTTATTACATGGCTACGGCGTCAATTGATACTGCTATAAGAAACGCTGTAACTACGGGCGCTAAGTTAGAACAGATTGCTTTATTAGATAATTTTTGCTGGTGCAGTTCAAATGAATCTGAAAGACTCGGACAATTAAAAAGAGCAGCACTAGCATGTTATGATACTGCTGCAGCATACGGAACACCATTCATCTCTGGAAAAGATAGCATGTTTAATGATTTTAAAGGATTTGATAAAACGGGAACACAGATAAAAATTTCTGTTCCTCCAACATTACTTGTTTCTTCCATTGCAGTTATGAATGATGTAAGAAAAGCAGTATCTCTTGATGCTAAAATGCCGGGAGATTTAGTTTATGTTATTGGAGTTGATGCTGGCGAATTAGGCGGCTCAGAATATTTTGCAATGATGGGCGAGCAATTAAAAGGAGAGAGATTTATTGGAAATAATGTTCCTAAGGTTATTCCTCATTTATATGCAAAGACTTACAAAGATTTCTCTAAAGCTGTTGAAAATGAGTTAGTTGCTTCTACACAAAGTATTCATAAAGGAGGTTTGGGAATTGCACTAGCGAAAACTGCAATGAGCGGTAGATTAGGAATACATATTGATTTGAGATTAGTTAAAGGAAATAATCTAAGAGATGATTTTGTATTTTATTCAGAAAGCCAGGGCAGAATTCTAATTACTGTTGCATCAAGATATCAAGAGAAATTTGAGAGGTTAATGAGAGGCACTCCATTTAGTTTAATCGGAGAAGTAACTCATAGCGGAAATCTTGCTGTTGTTGGGAGAGATGGAAAAACAAAATTAAATGAAAAAGTTGATTTTTTGTTAGACTCTTATAAATCAACCTTTAAAAATTATTAAAATGACAAAGCCAAATACGTTAGTGTTAACAGGATATGGAATAAATTGTGATGAAGAAACAAAATTTGCATTTGAAAAAGCAGGAGCTAAAGCAGACATTGTCCATATAAATGATTTAATTGAAACCCCAAAAAGATTAGATGATTATCAAATTGTTGCTTTTCCAGGAGGATTTTCTTATGGAGATGACACTGGGGCAGGCAATGCATTAGCAAATAAAGTTAGAAACCATCTATTGGAAGAGTTTGGAGATTTTGTTAAGAAAGATAAATTAGTTATAGGAATATGCAATGGTTTTCAAGTTTTAACAAATCTGGGATTGCTTCCTGCATTTAATGAAAAATATGGATATAGAAATGTTGCATTAGTTCATAATAATTCAACTAGATATCAATGTGAGTGGATTGATATAGAATTTAATGGAAAAAGTCCTTGGACAAAAGATATTGGAAGAATCTCTTTACCAATAGCGCATGGAGAAGGTAAATTTTTTACTGATCGAAATACATTGAAAAAGTTGAACGAAAAAAGTTTAGTTGCTGCAAAATATATTAGGGGCGAAATATTTAATCTATATAAAAAAACAGAATATAACCCCAATGGATCTCTTGATGATATAGCTGGAATTACCGATGAGTCTGGAAGAATACTAGGAATGATGCCTCATCCAGAAAGAGCAATTGATTTTACACATCTGCCTCATTGGACACTATTAAAAGAGAAGTATAAGAGAGCTGGGCGAGAGATACCAGATGAAGCTTCCGGTATAATAATATTTAAAAATGGAGTAAAATATTTCAAATGAAAAATAAAATAATGATTGTTGGCTCAGGAGCAAGAGAACATGCACTGGCTCTTTCTTATCTTGAAGATACAAATGTTAGTCAGGTTCTTGTGACTCCTGGAAATGATGGAATGGTAGAAGATACAATTAATTTAAAACATCTAAACATAACGATAAATAAATCTTCTTCTTTAAAGAACCCAGATTCGTTTCTTGCAGTTGCAAGAGAATACAAACCCGATTTAGTTGATGTTGCACAAGATGATGCTTTGGCTGCTGGAACTGTTGATTTATTACAAAGAAATGGATTCAATGTATTTGGACCGTCGAAATTAGCTTCTCAAATAGAATGGGATAAACAATGGTCAAGAGATTTTATGACTAGGCACGGAATTCCCATACCTGAATATATGTCTTTTACTTCTATGGAAGATGGGTTAAAGTATGGAATTGAACAAATTAAGTTAAGGGGAGGCGTTTTTTTCAAAGCTGCTGGATTATATGCAGGAAAAGGTGTTATTCCTGCATTCAATGAAGAAGAAGCGAATCGTGCTATCAGTGAGATTGGAAAAATGGGAGAGGCATCAAAAGTTTTTCTAGTTGAAGAAGCAATTAAAGGAGAAGAATTTTCTTATTATGCAATTGTAGATGGACAAAACTTTAAATGTTTTAAATCTTCGCAAGATAATAAACGAGTTTATAATCGAGATCAAGGACCAAATACAGGTGGTATGGGGGCAAATTCTCCTGCTTTAGTCACTAAAGGATTTGAAAAAAGAATAGAAGAAGATATTATTGCTAAAGCTGTAAATGGATTAGCAGAAGAAGGCAGACCCTACAAAGGAATTCTATATCTTGGGGGAATGGTTTGTGAAGATGGAAAAATAAAAGTTGTAGAATTTAATTCTCGATGGGGAGACCCTGAATGTCATGTTATCATGCCCGGAATAAGAACTAGCTATTATGATTTAGTAAGTGCTGCAATTGCTGGAAAGATTAATGAACACCCGTTAGAAGAAGATGATTTATCACGGATATGTATTATAGGAGCTTCTTCAGGATACCCTGGAGAATATCTAAAAGGGAAAAGGATTCGTATAGACGGAAAAATGCCTGAAGGAGTACATCTTCTAAGCGCAGGAATAAAAGTTACAGATGGAAAATTATACACCAATGGTGGAAGAGTATTTAGTGTCGTTGCTGAAGGCAAAGATGCGATTGAAGCAAGAACAAAAGCTCTTCAAGGAATGGCTTATTGTTCAATTGAAGATAATGGATTACATTACAGAACTGACGTTGCATGGAGAGATGTTCAGCGAATTCAAAAATTGTTAGGATAAGATGACATTAAAAGAATTATATCATCCAGAAAGCGGAAGAATGAGGGTTGCAGGTTTAATATCGGGTAGTGGTTCAAATTTAAGAAAGATTATTGAAAATGGAAGAAGATTAGAAGCTGAAGAAGGAAGAGCACCTTATCAAGTAGTGGTTATTTTCTCAGAGAACCCTGAAAGTAATGCAGGAAAAATTGGAAATGATTATAATATTCCTGTTGTTGTAAGAGATTTAGGAACTTTTTACAAAGAAAGAGGAAAACCACGAAGAGATTTATCAGTTAGAGCAGAATTTGATGAAGGAACAGTTGAAGCATTAAAACCATTTAGTGTTGATGTAGCTGCTTATGCAGGTTATATGAGTATTGCAACAGCTCCTTTAATTAATGCTTTTCTTGGTGTGAATGTTCATCCTGCGGATTTATCTATTATGAATGGAAGTAAAAGAAAGTATACTGGAGATCACGCGGTGAGAGATGTTATTGTTGCAGGAGAAAAACAATTAAGATCATCTACACATATAATTGAACCACAGGTTGATTATGGAAAAATTTTAATGATTTCTGCACCATTGCAAATAAATCTTCCTGAAGGATTTAATCCAAATAACAATGACCAAGTTAAAGCAGTGTCTGATGAACATCAAAATAGACTAAAAGAAATAGGTGATTGGGTTGTGTTTCCAAGGACATTAGAATTTCTTGCTGATGGAAGATATGCGAGAGATGAACAAGGAAGATTGTATTTTGATGGGAAAGAAATTCCGCAAGGACTGAAATTGGAATAGAAAGATTATTACTCATTTTTGATGAAGTTTTTTGAGATATATTTATAAAGATGATTTTTCTACTTTAATATAATGGAAGAATATAAAAGAAAGTTTATTGAATTTGCTTTTGCAAATGGACTTAAAGTTTTTAAAAATTCTGCTGAAGATAGAACACTAAAGAGCAAGAGAATTTCTCCGTGGTTTTTAAATGTTGGAGATTTTAACGATGGTACAACTCTCTTAAAACTAAGTGAAGCGTATGCTGAGGCGATAATTGCATCTGGAGTTAATGTTGATTTAATATATGGAATTCCTGAAAAAGGAGTTAGTTTGGTTGGACCTGTTGCAACAGAAATGACTAGAAAAGAGCATAATGTCGGATGGTTCTTTACAAGAAAGTTGCCAAAAGAACATGGTGAAGCAACTGGTAAAACAGACTTAACTAAATTAGTTGTTGGAAAGATTCCAAAAGAAGGACAAGCAATTGGGCAGTTAGATGATGTATTCACAGCAGGAGATGCAAAATATATGGCTAGACAAGAATTACAAGCTCTAGGAAACTTTAAACTTCCATTATTGGCTATTGCTCTTGATAGACAAGAAGTCGCAATTGATGGAAAAAGTGCTATTGAAGAGTATGAGGCAAAGACTGGAACGAAAGTCGTATCTGTTGTAAGAGCTACTGATGTTTTGGATTATCTTAAAGAAGAACTTTCTCATGACGAAATAAATAAAAAAGTTATAGGAAAGAGAATAGAAAGATTATCAAATTATCTAAGAGTTTATGGAACTGAAGCTGCAAGAAGATATGTTGGCAAACTTGAACAGACCATAATTGAAAGAGATAGGAGTGTTATACCTGCATGTGATGTCAAAACATTAGAGCAATTTGAAGAATTAATAAAGCAAACTGCGGATATTAATGGAATCGGTGGATATAAAATAGGATTTGGACTTGGTTTAAGATATGGGCTTTCAAGAGTTGTTGAAACAGCCAGAAAATACACAAGTAAAACTTTAATTTACGATCATCAAAAAGCAGCAACAGATATTCCTGATACTGGAAAAGATTTTGCAGAATTAAATAAAGAAGCGGGAATAGATGCAGTTATATTTTTCCCACAAGCAGGTCCTGAAACAGAGAGGGCTTGGATATATCATGCTTTGGATAATGGGTTAAATGTTATTGTTGGCGGAAGAATGACTCACCCAGCTTATGCTGTTAGTGAAGGAGGATTTATTACAGACGAAGGTGCTTTAGATATGTATAGAATTGCAGCTAGAGTAGGCGTAAATAATTTTGTTGTTCCTGGAAATAAACCTGATGTTATCAAACAAATTAGAGATGTTGTGGAAGCAGAAGGAGTTTCTCCAGTATTTTATGCTCCTGGATTTATTGCGCAAGGTGGGAAAATAGAAGCAGCTGCAAAGGCTGCAGGTGATAGGTTCCATGGAATTGTTGGAAGAGGAATTTATCAAGCTAAAGATATGCATGCTGCAGCAATTGAGCATACTTCTCAACTTTAAAAATGCCTAAACAAACAACATACGCTGATGCAAGAGTTAATGTTGATTTAGGAGATGATGCTTCTAAGGTTCTTTACAATGCAGCCAAACAGACGTGGAAGAATAGAAAAGGAAGATTTGGTGAAGTAGTGGAATTATTTTCTGATTTTTCTGGACTGCGCGCAGTGCACGTCGGAGGATTACCTCAAGGCACATATATGAATTTAGGATTTGATGGCGTTGGAACAAAAATGGAATTAGGAGAAAGAATTGGCAAACATAATACAGTCGCTTATGACTTGTTTGCAATGGTTTGCGATGATGCAGTTGTAAGAGGAGCTGAACCTGTTTTGGTAGGATCAATTTTAGATGTTAATTCATTGGGAAGAGATGGAGAAAGTTATATTGAATTCGTAAAACAATTAGCAAATGGCTATATTTGTGCAGCGAAAGCTGCAAATGTCGTTGTTGTAAATGGAGAAGTTGCAGAGCTTGGAGCAAGAGTTCAAGGCTATGGTAAATTTAATTATAATTGGGGAGCTGGAATTGTTTGGTTTGCTAAAAAGGATAGAATGTTCACAGGCAAAGAAATTCAACCAATAGATTCAATAGTTGCTTTGAAAGAAGAAGGATTTAGGTCTAATGGTTTATCTTTAGTAAGGAAGATAATGAAACAAACTTATGGAGATAACTGGCATGAAAAAGATTATAATGGTAAAAATTTAGCAGAATTAGCTCTCACTCCATCTATAATATATTCTAAGGCTATAGTTGATATGTTTGGAGGATTTGAAGAAATTCCTAAAGCAGAAGTTCATGGAGTTGCGCATATAACTGGGGGAGGAATTCCTGGCAAATTAGGTAGAGTGTTAAAACAATCTGGATTAAGTGCCGCAATAAGTGATCCATTTGAACCATCTGAATTTGTTAGA
Organism: Nanobdellota archaeon; assembly: GCA_038045285.1. Taxonomy (GTDB): domain Archaea; phylum Nanobdellota; class Nanobdellia; order Pacearchaeales; family GW2011-AR1; genus VGKP01. The sequence goes on from JBBSYK010000013.1 coordinate 19,070, forward strand.
TATGTTCAAGAACTAGGAGGTGTTTTAGATAGAGAAGCATACAGAACTTGGAATATGGGTCAAGGGATGCTAGTAATAACACCAGAGCCTAAAAGAGTTATAGATGTTTCTTCTTCATATGGAATATTTGCTAAAGAAGTCGGAGTTATCGAAAACAGCAAAGACAATCCTATAATACTTATCAAGAACAGAGGAGCTCATTATGCTAAAGAGCCAGAACTTGTCTTTGATATTCGATAATATTTATTACTCATTTCCAATCAATAAAAAGACGCAAAGTATTTAATCTAGTATTCTTATTGAAACTAGAAGTCATTAAAATGGGAAGCGTTAAAGATTTAATTAAAGATGATTTAGGAAGTGAAGCAACAGAGAACTCTTTAGGAGCAGGTATTTTTGATTTTTCAGATAGATATTCTGTCTTTGATTGGGGCGAGATGCCAGATCACATTCCAAATAAAGGTGCGGCTCTATGTTTGATGGCTGCATGGAATTTTGAGCAATTGAAAAAAGAAGGAATGCAGACACATTATCTAGGAATAGTCAAAGAAGATAGCAGAATAAAAAGAATATCGACTACAGAAAATCTAAAAGAGCCAACAACAAAAATGCTCGTCAGTTTATCAAGAGTTGTTGAGCCAGTTTTTGTCAATGGATGTTATGATTACAGTTATTTTATTAATGGACAAGGAAAAATTAATAATTTTGTTGTTCCGTTGGAAGTCATTTATAGAAATGGAGCGCCCAAAGGAAGTTCTTTATTTAAAACAATCTCGGAGCTAGAAGCAAAAAATGAAGATGAAAAACTCAGGAAATTACTTGATAAATATGGGCTGACAGAAAAGCCGCAGCCAGGACAACTTTTTTCTAAAACTGGCTATGATTTTACTACAAAATTTGAGCCTACAGATAGAAAAATTGAAGATGAAGCAGCATATTTAATCTCGGGTTTAACAGAAAAACAATTTAAACAGCTGGAAGAAGTTCGCCAAGCAGCAGTAGATATAGTAAAGAAAAGAGGAAGAGAAGTTAGCTTAGAAGATTTCGATGGAAAACATGAATATCGCTTATTCGGAGGAAGAATTTCAATAGCCGATGTATTTGGAACACTAGATGAAAATAGATTTATGTTTTCTCTTAATGGAATAAAAGTTCAAGTTAGCAAAGAATTTCTGAGACAATATCATAAAATTCATCAGAAAGATTGGTATGAATCAACAGAGAGAGCAAAAGCCTTGGCAAGAGAGAAAGGCATTGAAGATTGGACAGAGCTTTGTGAAACTAAGCCAAGGAATCTTGAACCTCAGTTAGTTTCTCTTGTTGGAGAAATGTATGCTTCAGCAAGCGATCGTTATACTGGACTTAACTTATTCAAAAATGCTCGCCCTCTAGAGAGCGTAATGGAAGATCTGCTTTCATATATGGAGTAAAATGAGTGAATCATTAAATGGATTAAAAGTTTTGAGTGATATGGACTATCCTGGCAGATTCATAATGCTTGGAAGAGCAGATAATTGTGATGTTGTTGCAGTCTATGGAATAACAGGAAGAAGCACTTCAAGTCAAGCAAGACGATTAGTGAAAAAGAATGTCTGGGAAAAAGGATTCTCAATTCATGTTGAACCAACTGATCCTGAATTAATAATAAGTGGAAATCAAGATCTCTTAATTTATCCTGCTATAATTGTTGAGAAAAACGATGTTGTTGTAAGTAATGGAAGGCAAACTGAAGACCTGCTTTATAAATTAGAATATAATAATCCCCTACATTCTTTAGTTATTCATCATAAAAACTGGGATTATGAGCCAGATCATCCTAATTATACGCCTAGAATAACTGGTTGTATAAAAGATGAAAAAGCGGCTTTAGGCATAATTAAACGTAGTAATTCAGGCATGGCCCTTAGACAATTATTTGAAATTGAATTATTTGCAGGAAAGGGAAAATTAATTGCTACTTACACTGGAAAAAATATGGACCCCTTACCTTCTTTCACAGGAGAACCCTTATCTGTAAATTTGGAGAGGTTAACAGAATCAGCCTCTACAACTGCAAAATCTTTTTATGATGCATTAGCACCAAAAAATCCTGCCTTAGACTTCAGAGTTAGTGTTGCTGCAGTTCATAAATCAACTCGAAGAGAGATTGATATTTCAATTATAAACCGCGCTGATTTGGAGAAGAAATAAAGTGGGACTTGAAATTTTGGGAATTAGAGAAGAAGAAAGAACTAAGCCAATAGAAAGATTTCCGAGAGGTGTTAAGCCAGATACTTCAAAATTGGCTGCAGGAAGATACGGCACTCAGGAAATGTGTGAAGTGTGGGGATCGGAAAAAACATTTGAATTTAGTTTAAGAGTACAAGGACAATCTTCTCTAACTCTTTCAAGACTTTATCCAGACGTGGTTCCGAACAATAATGCCCAAGAAATTGCGGAAAAAGCCAGTCTGAAATATATAGCGGTAGACAGAATAAGAGAATTAGAAGAACAGACAGGTCATGATGTGATTGCTATAAATAAAGCACTAGAAGAAATAGTCAGTCCTGCTGCTGGAGCACATATCAACAAAGCAAAAACTAGTGCTGATACAACTTGCAATGCGAGAACATTGCAATTAAAGAAATCTTTAGAGATTTCTGCAGAATCTACAGAGAATTTAAGAGATATTGCAATAGAGAAAGCAGTTCAATGGATGGATTATCCTTTCATGGTTTGCACTCATGGATATGACGCACTTCCTTCTGTAGCAGGAAGAGCTTTTATTCATTATGCTGAAATGCTTCAATCCGGACTGAATATATTGAGATTTTTTTATGATAATTCTATTATTGGAAAGTGGGCAGATGCAACTGGAGATCATCATTCTGCAACTGCTTTAGAAATTGACGGAATTAAACTACAAAGTGAATTTTGTAAAGACTTAGGAATTGGATTTATGGATGCTCCTGCACAAACACCCGGATTAGAATTTGAATTGGACTGCAATTATCCAACTACTAGAATTGGAGAAACTGTGAATAATCTTTCCAGATTTATAGCGTGGGGAAGAAGCGATGATGTCAATGTATTTATCAATGGTTCTCCTAGGAGACAGAAAGGATCCTCGGCAATGCCTCATAAAGACGCTAAAAATGGAAATCCTGACACAGAAGAACAAGCAGTTTCGCATAGAAATTATGCAGTTGGAAATTTTGTGACTGCGCTTCTGAATTGTGAGATGTCATATGCAAGAACTTTGTACGCTTCAGCAAATTCGAGAATAAATTCAGAAGACGGATTTAAATTCTTTGACCATGTTACTAGGAGATTAGCACATACACTATATTGGCTCGTATTAAATGAAGAAAGAAGCAAATATAGAGTTTTAAGAAGTTACGGAGTTGTTACCGCCCAGCAAGTGATGACTTATCTTACTGATTATAGAAAGACAGAAAAACCTATGATAAGAAGTGAAGCACATGATCTCTTAGGAAAATTAGCAACAGAAGCTTGGAATAAAAAAATAAATTTTACAGATGTTGTGTTGGCAAATAATGATATTAAGAGCAGATTAGGTGAAACTAAAATAAGGGAAATTACTGATCCTCTTTTATATATTGGAGAGAGTAAGAAGATTATTGAAATTGTTGCAAAAAAATATTACAAAAAGAAAACCCTAAAGTAGAATAAAAAGCGAATAAACGAAGTTCCGAGCGCTCCTGAAAATTTTCCTTCGAAGCGAATAGGCAACTCAATGAGCTTCAGAAATGGAAAATTTTCGAGTGGCGAGGAATTTGGGCGAACAAGTGCAACGCAGTGAGTCGTTTATCCGCTGTTCAACGAGTTTTTCTGAAAGAAAAAATGCAATGTCCCGACGAATGAAATGGGGAGTTTTTTTCTGAGGCGTTAAGAAATTTAAATCTCCAATTGTTGGGGTGTGGGGACGGCGCGCACTATTTTTTGATATAAACATGAAGGCAAGAATTTTTGTATTCATCTACATCTTCATAAACAAATTCGAATCCCTGTTTTTCAACTATTTTCTTTAACTTTTCAGAATTATATTTTGTTGTTCTGAAAACTTCAACAGAATTATGAACAGCAGTTATCACACCGGTTTCTATGTTTACCGACCATTTTAGTTTTCTTTTTTCTGGCAGTAAATAATGTGACATCCTCCGTCCCCTAAAGGTTTTTTGCTTCGCAAAAAATCCTCACTTC
>JBBSYK010000014.1:0-16486 GCA_038045285.1 Nanobdellota archaeon
AAATTAAAAAAGGTAATGAACACTTTTGTGTTCGTTAAAAACGCAAAAGTTTAGGTTCAAATAATTTTAAATATTATAGAGAGCTTTGAATAACCCTTATTTTCAAATGGTTTTCAAAGCGATTCTTAGAGGATTTTGAAAAACCCCAAAAGTCCTCTATATATTAATAATCTTTTATCCAATAAATTTCCTCAATGCAGGGTGCATATCCATTGCATGCTGCTGTGCAACGCTTTGATAAAGTTGGTACATGATCATAACTGCAAGTAAAATTGCAGTTCCAGAGGTTAATGCACCTAAGACATCTGCCACTGCCGAAAGTGCTCCGACTGCTAAACCTCCCATAATCGTCAGAGGTAGAATATATCTCTTTAAAATTGATTCTAAAACTCTTTTATCTTTTCTAAATCCTGGAATTTGAAGACCAGAAGCAAGAATTTTTTTTGCTTGATTTTGTTCATCCATTCCAGATGTTTTAACCCACAGAACAGCAAAAAGAGCCGAGAAAGCCATATAAAATATTAAGTGTGTGAATGTTTGTATAATCTGTCTGGTTTGCAAACTGCCTCTAATTATTCCTTCTAAGACATTTGATCTGTCCAACCAAAATGAAAACCCTGAAGTCGCTTGACCGTTTGAAAATGACCCAATAAATGTTGAATGTCCTAGCCAGTTTTGCAGTAATCCTCCAAAAAGTTGGATATTTGCAACAAGAGCTGCAACGAGAATTACTGGAATAACTGAAGCATAAAAGAATTGCAGAGGCCACTTTATACTATAACCTCTTAAGCGCTCAAAGCTTAATGGTATTTCAACTTTAAGGCTCTGTGCCCAAACAACCAATAAGAAAATACCGGCAGTTACTGCTATAACAAGTAAAGCAGCAAGTGCCTCAGTTGGCGCTCCATTGATTACTGACTGAATAATAACTAATATTTTTCCTGCACATTGTGTTCCTGCAAAGTCAGCTAAACAATTTTCCCCTTGAGTACCAATAAACTGGAATAAACCTGCGAAAAGACGCCAGGCAACCCCTGCAACGATAAATAATGATGTTCCAGAGCCAAATCCCCATTTTGTAACAACTTCATCCATAAACACAATAGCAATTCCTCCAAGGATTAATTGAAAAATAAGAATGAATGTAAATGAAGGAGTTATTGGTTGTAGACCGCCCATTATCACATAAACAGAAGCTTCAAAAACTACAAAAAATAAAACCCCTAATTTTTGCAAACCCTGATAATATTTTTTACCTTCAGTAGTATTAGTATCAATTTTAAGAATTCCAGATCCAACTAATAGTTGCAAAATAATAGAAGCCATGACTATAGGGCCTATACCTAAGCTTATAATACTCCCAAAGTCAGTTCCTAATATAAGCGCTAGAGATTCAAACTGAGCAAGAGAATTTGGACCTAATCCATAAAGAGGAATATTTGCCAAAATAAAGAAGGCAAGTAAAATAATCAATGTCCATTTTAGCTTTACATTAAATGCGAGTTTTTTCTCTATGGGCCGTTTAACTTCAGGCAGATTGTACAGAATATTTTTGATATCCATGTGATGAAATGAAAAAAGGAGTTTTTAAAGTTTAGTTTTGTTCAATTAATAAGCAAATAAAGCTTTAACAACTGATAAACCATCATCAAGAGTTTCAACTCTATAATTAGTTAGTCTTCTTATCATTGGATGTTCATGTACATTCTTTTTTTCCTTTTCTTTTTTTTCAATTACAGCAATCATAGGCTTATCAAATGCGCTCGCCCAGCCATATTCAATCATCGTTCCTATAGATATCTTTTCAGCTCCGAGCAAATTAAATAAAATTGCATCTGAGCGTCTAACATCCCATATATCTCTAGAAGTTAATCCTGAATCACTGGCTAGAATATGATCAGATACTCCATCAACCATCTTAGGATGATGCTTTAGAAATTCTTTTGCCCTCATCGGCGATAATCCTATAATTCCATCTTTTGCAAGTTCTTCGATAGCATATTCTCTCCAAGCAGCACATCTTTCATAATTCAATCCATCTATTGGCCCTGCAAGATAAACAAGTTTACTCATCAATATATTTTTAAATTCAACTATTTAAAAATTTATGTTTTATATTATAGTTTTAGCAATAATTACTCCAACTACATTCTTACAACTTTATGGAAAACTCATAGGTATTAGAGGTATGTCAATTACAGGAGGATTTTTTTATGTAATTGGTCTCTTTTACATAATAATTGGTTTTATAGGTATTTTTACAGGAAAAGCACTATGGAAAGGAAAAAATTGGGCTAAGACAATCACAATTATATTAGTTGGAATTAATTTTGTATTTACACTTTTATCTTTGTTTGGAGGAAATATAGGTATTATAACCTTAGTTAATTTAATTATAAGTGGATTAATATCTGGCTATTTGTTATTCAGCAAAGAAGTTAAATCATTTTTTGTCTAATTCTTTTATTTTTTCTCTCAAAATAATTTCCCCGCCAGCTTTCTTGACTTTTTCAATCGCAGAAGCTGATGCAGCACTAGCCTTGATCTTAACTTTCTGGCTGAAAGAACCCTCACCTAAAATTTTATATCCTGTCAAATCAATCTGATTATTTGCAACTTTAAAAGATTGCAAATTATTCTCTATCTTTGAAAGGTTTATAACTTCTAATTTAGCAGGAACATTGCCCCTCCTAAGAGTTTTATCCTTGCCAAAATAATTATTGCCTTTCGTCAAATTTATAACTAAACTTTTTTTCTGATCAGCTCTTTTACCAGTTCCTGCCATGCCATATCCTCCTCTATTTCCAGAACCTCTGGTTCTTTCTTTCGCTCCTCTAAATGCAGTTTGTTTACCGTGTCTTCGTATTGATTTGCGTCTTTTCTTCGTTTTCATTTTTTCTTTTTTCCTGCTGATTTAATTTTTTTATTCTTAGGCTTTAATGAAATTGATAAATCACTTTCATTCAATTCTTTTTCTCTCTCTTCAACAATTTCTTCAGGTAGTTTAACAAACGTATCTATTCGACTGCAATTACTGCATTCTTCTGGGCATTCTTCATTATATTCGCTGTGTCCGCAAGAGCACTGCCACATAAAACCTGTATATGTACTTTGTTTCATAACATCCTCTTAATTAAATCATTTATTTTTTTTCCGTTATCACCCAAAACTCCTTTTTTTATTGGAAAATGAGATTTCGTATTAATTCCGCCGCGTGGAGAATGAAGACGGAAAAATGGTTTGACGCCAAGATCTGATAATAATTTCTTATCCAACTGCCCTATTATTTTTTCAGGATCTAATTTTGTCTTTCCTATAGTTTTTCCGCGTTTGCTTAATAAATCATACAAAGTTTCTTTATCAATTTCACCATAAGCAACAAAATTTCTTACTTTTTGAAGCAATTTGAAATTTTCTGTACTTGGCTTTAACAATATAGCTGAATATTTTCTTCTTAAACGCATTCTAAACAAAGTCTCTTGAACCTTCAAGGGTATTTCTACTAGTCCAGATATTCTTATTACAATTATCATCTTCTAATTTGAGCTAAATTTAGCAACCTCCGATCCATATGTTTGGGCTGTTTTACCATATAAACTGAATTCGAATTACTTATAATTTTTATCGAATAATAAGGCGATATCTTATGAGGTAAGGGAATTAGCACTTTTATTACACCATAGTCTCTAACAATATTATCCTCTTCAGCATATCTCAATATTTCAGAGTCTTTCATATTCCATAAAACTTCTATAATTCTTGCAAAATTAACATCTCTTGAATTAATCATAGTAACTCCTCGTTTGTTTTTTTAAGAGCATCAATACAGGCTTTTGCCACATTAAAAGTTGTACGAGTTTGACCTTTAGTAACCGCATAAACATCTTGTATTCCTGCCAGTCTTAGGATCTTCTTAGATTCATCTCCAATTACAAGTCCAGTTCCTCTTGGGGCAGGTATTAATTTAATTCGAATTGATCCGCATTTGCCTTCAACAACAAAAGGAACAGTATGGGGATCAGTCTTTCCTTCCTCAGGGGTTTCATAACCGCGTGTAATTTTAATTATGTTTAATTTTGCATTTCTTAATGCTTTGGCTCTGGCAGGAAGAGTTTCTTTTGCCTTGCCGTAGCCAACACCAACATATCTCTTTTTGTCACCAACAGCAGCCATACATGAAAATGTAACGACATTGCCCTCCATAGTTTTCCTTTGAGTTTGACGCCAAGCTCTTCTCTTTCCTCCGCCAAATTTTCCTTTTGCTTGTCCTATAAGCAAAAGAGCAGGTTCTAAATGCAATAAAGAATCAACAATTTCTGACTCAAGTATTTTTCTTCCCGTAGAAAAAATATCTTTTATATTTTTTATTTTTCCTTCCTTAACTAATCTACCTAAATTTGTTTTTGGAACCCATGCTTCAAGAGCTTTTTTTCCTGCTTCAGATTCAAACATCGCTTTTCTTTCTTCTTTTGTTAATCTTTTTTGTTTTACTTGATCTTCAATTATACTTTCCCCTAGAGCATCTTTTAGTTCAATTTTTGAAAGCTCCTCAGGAACAGGTTCAATCAAATCTTTAGGTTTATTTATTGTTTCTTTTTCCGCCATTTATATTTTTTCCTTTAATTTATTTAATATTGAACGGACATTCTCATTTTTTTCCAGCATTTCATTGCTTGGTAATGATGATGAATCATGAGGAATTTTTATACCTGAATCAATAATACCTTTCAATACAGCATAAACTCTCGATTTAGGAATATTGCGGTTCATTCCAATATCTAGAATTGCTTCTTTTATTTTTCCTTTTGCAGCTTTTCCAAGCGTTAAACCTGTTAAATAGCACGCTGCAAGATTTTTTAAATGACCTTTAAGATTCTCAGGCCATCCTTTTTCAAGAAGTTTTTTTGAGGTCAAACCGCAAATAACTTTATCTTGTGCATCAACAGCTTCAATTATTTGAGCTATTATATACTGATTAGTTTTCCTAACAACTAAGCGCGGTTTATTAGATACAAGCAAAGCTAAACGAGTTTTATAATCAGTTTTTCCTTCTAATCTTCTGCGTTTGCTTGTTTTCATTTTATTTCTTCTCCGACTCAATTCGTTCTTTCAAATGAGATTTCGATTTAAAAATTGATGCTTTTATTTCTTTCCTGATTTTATTGTAAAGATCTGGTGAAATTTTATTTTTTTTTCTTAACTCAAATAAATATGCCCGTAATTTCCTTGTTAGTATAACATAAAGCGTTTTTCCCCGAATAGTTCTCTTTCTTATGCTGCCAAATCTTCTCCTATTTTTTCTTTTTTTAACAGCCTTTCTTCCCTTTATTTCTTTTACAGAAATAATTCCTTGATTAAAAAGGTCTCTAATATCCTGTTTTGAAATAGCATCTTTAATTTCAGCAAGGTGCAATGGATCAAATCTTATTCTTTCATTTCCAACTTGCAGTGTTTTTGCTGCCAAAATTTTTTTCTTTTTTAAGTTCATTTTTTACTCCTAGAATTAATATTAGCAATCAAAATTTTGAGTTCTTCTGCTTTTTTTATAATTTCCATTTTCTTCTTTCCTCCAACTCTTGCAATAATCGCAATATTATCTTTAGTTAATTTAGATATATCTTTCACATTATGAACTAAAACAGGGATTAGCCCCCTTACTCTGCCAAATTCATCTTTTCTAGTCGAGAAACCAATTCCTGGTTGAATAGGATAACCAAACCTTTTTTTCCTAATTTTATTGTGTCTGCCTTTGGGCATACGCCACTTCTGCAATTTTCTTCTTCTTTTTCCAAGTCTAAGATGTCTTCTTATGTCTGATCTTAAAAATCTATGCCTCATTCTGCAGCTCCCGGTTTTTCCACAATAAAGATACCATCTTGGAATGTTCTCCTATCACGATTCTTAACTTTAGTTGATTTTTCAATATTTGCAGCCGTTTGTCCAGCAGCATCTAAATTATGAGACTTAAGAGTAATTTTTTGGCCTTTTATTTCAACAATGACTCCAGTTAATATTTCAGCGAATCTTTGTACTCTTTCACCTAGAAAATTATTAATCATTAACTTATTGCCCTCTACTTTCATAGTCATAGGAAAATGAACATTACAAGCCTCCAGTTTGTAAACATATGGTTTTTGAAGTCCTTGCATCATATTTTTTATATGTGCTATATGCGACTTCATCACTTTATACTCTTTTTTATTTCCTTTTTCGCAATTTAAGAAAATCTTTCCAGATTCAATCTTTAGTAATACTCCAGGATTATGAATTTCTCTGGAGATCTCAAGAGCACCATTAGAACAAATTAATTTGTTTCCTACACTCTTGCAATCAATATCTGCCGGGACTTCGATCATTTCTTCAATTTTAATCTTCATCTTAGTAAAAGTATGCTATTAAACTTCCTCCTAAATTTTTTTCCATTGCTGTTTGATGAGTCATAAGACCTCCAGAAGTAGATATAATAATTATACCAATATTCTTTGCAGGCAGAAATCTTTTAACATATTTTTCAATTTCAATAAAACCAATTACGAAACGAGGTTTAATCGCCTTACAAAAATGAACGCCGCCCAAATCAACATTCAATTTGTTTTTATCTATTTTGTAATCTTTAACATATCCTTTAAGTTTCGCTATCGCTAATATAGACACAAGCATTTTAGAATGCATGTTTATCAATAAATTTTCTTTATGCGCCTTTTTGGCATTAAGCATCTTGTTCAATGCATCAGCAACTATATCTTGACTCATTTTATTCTCCTAATTATATTTCTTAAATCCGATTTCTTCCGCTATTTCACGAAAGCACTGACGGCATAAATTTAGATTATATTGACTTAGATGAGCTCCAAAACGTCCGCATCGGCTGCATTTAAATTTAGATATACCAAACTTTCTTTCTTTAGGTTTATTAAAACGAAGAAATTTTTGTGCAACTACCCCTTTGTTCTTAATTTGCTTAAATACTTTATTCCAATCACTTGCAGTCATTTTATCTTAGTCTTAAAAACTTCCTCCATGTAATTAGTTATTTCTTTTTTTGAAACTTGTTGTTTTTTTGGCCATTTGCCTCTTTTCATTTTCTTTAATTTAACTCTAATACCTGGTCTAGAAAAAACTACAGTCACATTAAATCCTCTAATTCCAATATCTCTATGATATTCAATTTCAGGTATTTCTATATATTCTTTTATTCCAAAAGAAAAATGATTATCAGATATTTGTTTAATATTTAATTCATTATCAATAGCCCCAAGAAGCCTCTTTAACAAATCTACAGCTTTTTTACCCCTCAGTGTAAGTCTTGTTCCAACTTCAAGACCAGGACTTACATCAAAGTCAGGTATTCTTTTCGTTGAAGCTATTATCTGCGCTTTATTTTCTGAAAAGAGTTCTAAGAGCTTTTTAGCTTTCATTAAATTATCACCAGTAGCCCCCGCACTTAAAATTATCTTATCAATATAAAAAGCGCGCATAGGATTAACTATTTTCTCTTTAATCTTGATTTTTGAAACATCTTTTTTAGTTTCTTTAATAACAGCTTGTTTCTTCAATTTTGGCTTCTTTAATTCAATTTGTTCTTGCATCATCATTTAATAACGAACAACGTATCTTTGCTTAGATCTGCTGTTTTACCTCCTTGAAACTTTATCATTATTCTCTTCTTTTCAACAGATTCTATAGATCCGCTCAAACCTTGATGCTTTCCTTTAATTACAAACACTTCTCTTCCTTTTTCGAGGGGAATATGACTTGCTATCTTTCCCTTCTGATCAATATAAATAGAACCTCCAGTTCCAATTTCTTTTTTATCTGTAAGAACACTAGTGCCATCGTGGAAATTTAATTGAATTTTTCCGCCACTAACTAATCTCTTTCCAATAATTTTACATAAACGATCATCATTCTTTTTCATTTCTTCAAATACAAATTTTCCAGTACGCATGATACTCAATCGATAAATTTTATCCGCTTCAAAAATATTAAATATACCTATACTATTTCTATAATCCTTAGCAGGTCTTCCATTTATTTTTAGCATTTTTTCTTTAATCATTTTTTTAACCTCGCGCGCAGTTCTTGCTAATTTAAGCATATCTCTGACTGCGATTACAACAGGGACTGAATCTCTGACATGCGACAAAGCTTTTGCTACATATTTTGTTCCTTTTCTTTTAATTGGAAGCTTGATTGAAGCTGCCTGTCTAGTTTGATACATTTTTATTTTCTCCTTTCCTGTGTAAAGCTGCAAGTCTTTCTTTATCTTCTAAATTTAATGATTGAATTTGTAATACTGAAGGGTGAAAAAAGACATTCGTTTTTGCTCCATCTCTTTTAGTCCTTTGTATTCCATCAAGAACAATTCTTGTTTTCTTTAAATTAACAGAAGTTATTTTTGCCTTCTTTTTTCTGAAGGTCCCTCGCATGACAAGCACCTCATCCCCTTTCCGGAGGGGAAGACTTCTCTTATCATACTTCTTTCTTAATTCTTTTGAAAGGTTTCCATTTAAAAATTTATGCTTTATATGAAGCGGCGCTTCAGCTAAATATTTGCGCTGTTTTCTTGGCAGCCTGCTTGATATCCACGATTTCGAAAATTGTTTTTTCATTTTCTCTCTAATAATTGTTGCGTTGGTAATGAATAATGATATGGACCTTGGCCATTTCTTCGCCTTATAATACGTCTTTCTTCTACCATATCTTTTAGGCGCTCTCTAAGATAACTTTGAGATACTCTACTCCTTCTAATTTCTAGTCTACCATAAATAGAATTAATATCTAAACTATCTTTTTTCCCCATTAAACTAGCCATTAATATTTCCATTATTTTTTCGTCTATTTCCCTATTCATAATACAAATTGTGCTAATTTAGCAACCTCTTTCCATCTTTCTGAAATTTCACGCGCAACAGGACCTTTAATCATTGTGCCTTTCGGATTGCCTTTTTCATCTTTTAACAGGGCTACAGCGTTGTCTTCAAAACAAACTCTCTCACCAGTTTTCCTTCTATATGCCATTCTTTGTCTTATAACCACTGCATCAAAAACCTGTCCCTTCATTTCAGGTTTTCCAGCTCTAACTGATACTTTCACCCAATCAGCTACTCTCGCAGTTTGTTGTCTGCCTTTCTTTGATTTTCCATGCTTGACAGATGTAATTCTTACAATTCTAGCTCCAGAGTTATCTGCTGCCAAAACATTACTGCCTATATTTAATCCGCGTGTGACTATTGCTCCAACTGCTTTCATTTTGATAATACCTCTGCTAATTTTTCATCGCTTGTTCCAAACACCATTAATAATCTATTTCTAAAAGATAAGACTTTCTCTGAAAGATCGTAGTTCCAATCTTCTATAAAATGCTTACAAGTCGAATCTTGTGAATCTAAAAGTTGCGAATCTAAAAAATTATAAGCAGTTGAACGGTATTCTCTTAAAGATTCTTGACTAGAGCCATATAACCACCTTGCTAATGTAGGTATGTGAATCCAATGTGCATAAGATGAAGTATCAAAAGGATTATCTCTATTTACAACTTCCATACACTCATCTATTAAGCCAGATGATTGCTGGTACTTTTTCCCTACATCATCAAAATTTATCATTTTGCTTCTCCTTTTGCATTAACTGCATTTTTATTAGAAACATTATTCTTTAATTCCTGATTTGACTTTACTTTAGCAATGACTAAATGATGAATAATCTTGCTCAAAGGACGGCATTCTTGTACTTTTATCAAGTCTCCAATATTTATCTCTTTATCCATATGATCGGGAAGACGAGCATGAATGCGGGTTTTCTTTTTATAAAAACGTTCATATTTTTGAACATAAGCTATGCGTTCAAATTCTATTACAACTCTTTTTGAAAACTTCTTCGTAACAATTCCTTCAAAAACTCTACCGCGCGTTTTTATCCCTAAAGAATCTTTCTCTGATGCCAATTTAGCACCAGCTAAGTTTTTTTCCGAGAGCTTTTTCTCTATCTTTTTTGTTTTCTTTGATTCCATTGTTTCATTTATTTCTTTAGTCGCTTATTGAGTCTTCAGGAAATCCCAGTTTTACAAGTATGGCTCTTATCTGCTTTTTATGATTTCCTTGCAGTTCAATCACGCCATCCTTAACTGTGCCTCCACAAGCAAGCTCTTCCTTCAGATGCCTAGCAGTTCTTTTGATATCAAAGTTCTTGTCGAACCCTGAAACAAGTGTTGTGATTTTACCATATCTCCTCGATACAGTACTCACTTTTATCTTCTGATCGCTTTTAGCGATCTCTTCGAACACTCCAGCTTCTGTCGGTAAACCAATTCTTGGATCTATGTCCATTGTTATTTGTTTTTCACCCCCGTTAAAGAGGTGAATGTTTTTAGACGTGCAATAGCCCTTTTAATCTCTTTGGTTTTCGCATTTACTTTATTTGCTGTTACATTTGCCTTAGTAATCTCCAATTTAAGTTCCGACATCTTCGTATCTAAGTCATTCTTGTTCATTTGCTTCAGAGATTTATATTTAAGTAATGCCATTTTTATTTTCCTTTAGTTTTCTGTTTAGTTGATTTTTTCTTTGGTTCTATAGGAGTTTCAATTGGTTTTGATAATGCTTCTACTGATGCAATTCTTATTTTTTCCTTTACAGCAGAATCTATAATTATCCTGTCATGTATGTGAGCATTTGGAGGCAGAATTGCAACTTTAATTCCCACAACTCCTGGAAGAGTTTTAGCTTGAGACATTGCACGATCAACAACTTTTGCCGGATCTCCTGTTTTCTTGAGATAGCCCTGAGCAAATCTCCAGCTTCTAGCTCTTTCACTTGGCAATTTACCAGATAAAACAATTTCTACACCAAGTGCTCCAGAACCCATGATCATTTGGAGCATTTTATAGGCTATGACTTTAAACTTTAATGACCCCTCCCTTTCAAGAGCTATCGCAATTTCATCAGCAACAAGATGAGCATCTAAAAGAGGATTATTAATTTCTTTGATTTCAACATGAGGATTATCAAAATGAAATCTTTTCTTGATTACATGAGTAAGTTCATCAATCTTTTCACCTTTTCTTCCAATAACTAACCCTGGTTTTGAGGTTGCAATAATAATTTTCTCGCCCATAGGAGTGTATTCGATAGTAACATTGCTAATTCTGCCCTTTCCAAGAGCATTTTTTACATATTCCTTGACGCCAAGCTCTTCTTTCTTAAATCCAACAAATTTTTTCTCTTCCATTTTATGCTTTTTCTCCTAGTTTAATTTCCTTATTTTCTTGTTTCATTTCTTTCTCTTTAATTTCCTGTTGAACAGGAAATTCCTTTGCTTTTAAAACAACAAAGGCTCTTTTAAACCTCATGCCTCCTCGTTTTGCAGGTCTAGCAGCCCATGTAGCAGAAGCATAATAAATCAATGTTTTATCCAAATCCAATCCATTAACAATCACATTTCCTTTAAGCCCCTTCAATAGATAAATGAACTCTTTGGAAGCCTTTACAGGATACCTCCCAGACATCATTCCTGGGTGGGAGCGATGCGGGATTTCTCCTTTGAATGGAATTGGGTTTTTCATTTTTATTACAGATTCCAAATCCTTAATTGCAATATCAATTGTTTTATTTTTTATATATTTGCAGATATACATACAATGTTTTTTAGACAAATGCAAATTAATTCCTTTTGCTATTGCCTCATCCTTTTTGGATATTTTCTTTACTTCTTTCTTTTGTGAAGGCGCCTTTTCTTTTTTTACTTCAGTACTTTGCTGCGCTTGTGGTGCTGTTTCTTTCTTTTCCTCTTTTTTCTCATCAACTATCTTTTGTTCAACTTTATTTTCTTCATTTTTCAGATTTTCAGTCTTATCTTCTTTTTTCTCCTGCAATTTTCCTATTTCCTGCGCTTTTTTTTCCAAAGGAATTTTTTTAAGATTATCAAATTCTCGATTCAATTTTTTTTCTTGAGGTTTAGTTTGAGGTCTTTCCGTCATTTTAGCTTGCTCCTCTGAAATGCATTTCAATAGTATTCTTATAATTATGGAAGTGTTTTGACTCACCATTAAATGCCCTACCCGCTACAGTAAGATTCATTGAATTTATTTTTCCACGATTTAAATCTACAATATACCTTCTTCTTAAAATCTGATTCCGCTCTTTATCTAGCGGTTCATAGGATACTACATCTATTAAATACTCGTCTCTTTTTTGATATTTTTTATGAACTTTGCCAATAGATTTTTCACCAAAACCAAGATCTTCTTCAAAATCCATACCCCTCCGTATATTTTTCCATTTAGTAACGCTTACTTCTAGTTTATTTATTTCAGTTTCCTTTGCTTTCTGTTCAATTAGTTTTTGCATTTGTGCCGTCATTTTATTTCTTCTCCGCTGCAGAACTCTTAGTTGCTCCTATTCCAGGGGATCCATGAGATACTTTCTCTCTTGTAAGTGCAAATTCCCCTAATCTATGCCCCATCATTTGATGAGTTATTTTAACTTCTTTGAAATTCTTGCCAGTATAAACAGAAATTGACATGCCCACTAATCTTGGAACAACAACCATATCTCGAAGATGTGTTCTTATTTTTTTATTCTGAGTAATTTGTGTCTCACATCTTTTTACGAATTTTTCAATATTATCAAAATTTCTCAAAACAGTTCTTCGACTTCTCGATGGAAGGTATTTCGCAACTTCCCTCACATTCAGCTTTTTTAAATCTTCAAGAGATTTACCTCTATAAAAAAGTTCTTTTGATCTAACCATTACTTCTTCTACCATTTTATTTCCTCCTTCCTGTCCTTCTTGGACGGATGTGGCCTACTCTTCTTCCTGGGGGGGCATTACGCTTAGCAATTTTTGATTTAATTCTCTTTCCCCTACCTGAACCAAACGGATGATCAACAGCATTCATTTTAACTGCTGATGTTCTTGGCCAAAGCTTATTACGGGCTTTTACTTTATAATGCATAGTGCCTGCTTTCATGAAAGGCTTCATAGTTCTGCCTGATCCAGCAATTTTCCCAATCGTTACTCTGCAATCACCACTCAAAATTACTTCTTTTTTGGCAGGTGTCAAAATAGATATTTTATTGTTGTCATATCTCTTAAAAACTAAAGCACTTAATCCAGAAGCTCGAATCATTTTTCCTCCATCTCCCGGATTTAATTCAATATTAAATACATTAGTTGAGAGGGGAATATTTTTTATGGCAAGAATATTTCCAGATTTTATATCGGATGCAGCGCCTATATTAATCTCATCTCCTTCCACAGCTCCGTCAAAAGCAGGATTATAAAATATCTCTGATCCTATCTTCAATTTAAGTAATGGCGCAGAATGTGCAGCGGAATGCAAAATATTTAGTATTTTTGCCTTTCCTTCACCCATAGGATATTTAATTCTATATATAAACGCCTTTTTTCTTACTTGATATGTGAGAGATCCATGTCCTCTTGCCTGTGATATTATTCGTTTACCCATATTATGTTTTCCCTTTCATCGGAACACCCGATACTTCTACTTTTCCTTTTTTATACCTGTATTTGAAATCCGATTGAAATAATTCTCTTATCAAGAGTTCCTTTGTCGTCATTGGATAGATAACAACATTCCCCTCGAACTTTTGCGCTGATAGATATTCAAGAACTATTCCTGCAGCTTCATTAATATTTTCTGCATCTGCCAGTCTGTATGGACCAAATTGAACCTTTTCCTTTTCAGTTAATTCAACATAAGCTTTTAGTTCACGCTCGCCATTCATACTTATAGGGTTTACTATTGTTTCAAGAGTTATTCTTGCTTCTTGCTTTTTGCGGAGAAATGAAAAAAGGTTCAACATTTTACATCATTCCCATCTTAGTAGCTATATCGATAGCAGGATTAGATTTATTTAATTTAACATAAGCGAATTTTTTATTTTCTCTAATAAAAGTCCTAACTTTTTCAACTTTTACTTTAAATAAAGTCTCTATTTCCCTTTTAATTTCTTGTTTAGTATATTGCCTGCCAGTCTCAAATAATAATGTATTATCAATTTCTATTTGTTTTACTGCTTTTTCAGATGTGATTGGTTTAACTATCATTTTTTAGTCTCCCTTTTTTCCATTTCTTCGATGGCTTTTTTAGTATAAAGGGTTAATCGTCCTAAAGGATATAAATCAGTCATATTAATATCTGAAAGTGATTTAACTTCGATCCCTGAAAACTTAACTTTTTCATCTTTCGACTTAATTATAAGTAGGCCGGCATTTGATTTATATTTTCTGCCTCTGCGCTTGCCCTTTCCAGCCCTAATTGTTTTATTCTTAAAAAGCAAATCTAATTGATCACCAAAAATATTTTTCAAAGTTAGTGATAGAATTTTTGATTTTTGAGGAAGGGATTCTATAACTTTAGATGTAATAGTTTTATTATTATCTTGAAAAGTAAGATATCTTTTTTTGACAAAAGATTCATCAAATGTAGCAGCAAAAGCAGAATTAAATGCAATAATCTTTTCTTTAAGATTTATCTTTCTTTTAGCATAAATACCTTTAGGCGGATGTGCCATTCTACCTCCTCGTGTCTGAGATACTTCAGCCCCTATCCAAAAGAATTGTGTACCTCTGCGAGACATTGTCTTTCTTGGAGTTCTCGATATCCCCTTTCCATAATGACCTTGCCACTTATGGCGCGCATGTCTAACTTTACCAGAGGCTGAATGTCTCTTTCCAGCTTCCTCATAAGAAGAATAAGGTTGTCTGATATCAAATTTCTCTGCTTCAAAGTATTTTGAGGCTATATCATCCCTAATGACAGAGCTAAATAAAGATGGAAGTTGAATTTCTGATTTCTTTTCTCCCTCAGCTGAATAAATTTCTGTCTTCATTTTTGAACTCCTTTATCTAAATTTTTTTCTCTGATCATATCTGCATAGATGTAAACTCCCCTATTAACAATAACTTTATCTCCAGGTAAAAGTAATCTTATATCTGAAATTTGATTTATTCTTTTAATTTCTTCTAGTTTCATGTTATTAATTCCTGAAATTCAAATTTCTTCTTTGCTGTTAATTTAGTTGGTCTAAATGAGGGAGTAATTAAAATTTGTCTTTTAGGAGGGCCTTGAACAGAACCCTTTAAAATTATATAAGCGCTCATTATTTTTCCATAATGCTTGAAACCAGATGAAGGATTAATATCTTTTTCTGATTTATTGCCTGAATAGATAAGTTTTAAATTATAATGTATTCGAGAGAAAAATCCTAATTGACCTGCTTGAGGAACACGGAAAGTTACTCTGGCAGGATGCCATGGTCCAAGACTTCCAGGTCTTCTAACACCTTTTTCTGTTTTATGCTGCTTCAAAGCTAAACCAAATCGTTTTACAGGACCGGTTAATCCCTTGCCAATTGTAAGCCCTCTGACATCAAGAAGTTCAAAATTCAAAAAATCCCTAAGTGAAATTTCCTTTCCAACTAATGATTCAATATATTCCAATTTGTTTTCAGAATGAACAGCAAGCTCAATAATATCAGGTGTTTTCTTTACTGATGTCTGCTTCGATAAAGAATAAACCAAAACTCTAATATCATCATAATCTTTTGGAATTTCAGAATCTAATACTCTAAGATTTTTAGGAATTCTTACAATTTTCTTAAGTTCTTTATCTTGAGAAACAATAACATCTTTCAAGACCTTTCCATATTTATAGAACCTAATAGAAAAGATTTTCATATTTGGAACTTCGAGAATTGTAACAGGAAGATAAATCTTTTTGCCTTTTGTCATAGAATCAGATGTATTGTCTTTGACAAGAGCAGTCGCCATTCCAACTTTATAAGCAATAAAACCCAATATAGAAGATGTTTTTTCTTTTCCTTTTAATAAATCCCAATTTACACTAGGCAGTAACTTAGCAGCTCTTTTACGAGGCCAAAACTGCAGGCTTCCTTCTCTTGACTTTGATAACTTTGCCATTTTCTAATCTTTCTATTTTCTTCGTTATATTATTTAATATATTTACCATTTTCCAAGATTCAACTCCATCTCCCTATTCATTATCCATCAAGCTGTAGCAGACAGCCTAATTATTTCAATTAGATTCTTAAAAAAGAGATAAAACAGGTTTTTAAAGCTTTGCCGAGCAAAAGCTTTTGTATAGGTCCATAAGAAATGATACCAGTAACTATTATTACTTACAATTCATAATGTTTCTTATGTCTCTTAAACTGAAAGTAAATATCAGAAGGAGTTAATCCTCTTAAGCTCTCATGTGGCATTTGAGCTTGTATTCTTGTTTTCTTTGGGCCATATCTAAACATTTTTCTTATTTTAGTAACGACTTCTTTATCTTTTTCAGAAAACTTAATGGGAAGTTTATTTGGGATTTGAGGCGTATCTTTTAAGTCCCATTCATCATCTTCACGAAAACGCTTATTCCAACGCTTTAATGTTGAAACCTCCAGATTTGTATTTGCGCAATCCCCCTAATTCAGTTCGAGGGCAAGCAAATCAAATC
>JBBSYK010000015.1:0-1338 GCA_038045285.1 Nanobdellota archaeon
CTTGCCCTCGAACTGAAGTAGGAGGATTGCGCAAATACAAATCTTGAGGTTTCAACAGATGATCCTAAATAAAAATTGTAGCAGAAGAATTAAGAAATATTTAATCCTTTTTATTCTATCTATAGAGTACACGTGACTTTTTCTTGGGACAAGTTTTAAACACTAACTCTACCACATGAAAAATCAATGGTAACTAAAAAACCCGTATGATTTTATTTATAACTATATGGTAACCAAAAAGTTTATATAGCCATAAATGTTACCATAGAAATGAAGAAACTTAAGAACGTAGATATAACAATCTTCAATGAGACATATGGAAAAGTGCTGCAATATTTCTTTGCATTTCCAGAGCAAGCGATAGGTCTTACTGATCTAGCCACAGCCGTTAGTTCTTCAAAAACTACAACAAAAGAAACAGTTATGCATTTAGTAAACGAAAAATTCTTACAAAAAGAAGAAGTGGGAAAAGCATGGAGAATATCTGCAGTTTCTAGGCACTCATATCAAATCACTAGAAAAATGCCGTCACATTTACGTTTAATTTATGAAACTGGAATAGTTGATGCAATTCGGGAAAAGATTCCCAGTTTAAAAGCAATTATATTATTCGGTACATATAGATGGGGAACAGATAATGAAAAAAGCGATATAGACATTGCTGTAGAAATTTTAGGAAATGAAAATCCCGTAATAACCTGCCTAGGAAAAATAGATTTCGGTTACAGAAAAGGAGTGATTGTTAATTTGTTTATCTTTTCAAGAAATAAGATAGATTTAAATTTATTCAATAACATAGCAAATGGGATAGTTTTAGACGGGTTATTAGAGGTCAAACCATGAGAGAAAAACATAAAGATTTCAAAAATGCAGAAAGCATATTAGAAGCATCAGAAAAACAAATGAAATTTACTTTAAAACAAGAATCAACAGATGAATCTGCTTTTAATATTATTAGAAATATCTATGAATGCTTTAGAATGCTTGGGGATGCATTGTTAGTTTCTAGAGGTAAGAAATCTGAGGACCATGTAGATCAAGTAAAAGCATTAGAAATCTTGGAAGTAAAAACGTCAAGACCGATAAAACTAGTAGACAACTTAAGAAGAATGCGTCACAACATAAATTATTATGGGTATTCTCCTACTAAAATTGAGGCTGATGATGCCATTTCCTTTGCTCATGCTTGTTTTGAACCCATCCTAAAAGCAGTCTTAAAAGAAATAAAAGTTTGAATTGACATCGTGTCAAGAACCTTCGGACTAAAGTCTGGGGCGTGTTCGGGTTCTTGAGCACCATCAAGATTTGATTTGCTTGCCCTCGACAGGCTGTAATAAA
>JBBSYK010000016.1:0-1360 GCA_038045285.1 Nanobdellota archaeon
CTCACTATCTGTATGAATCAAAATAAAACCCTTATTGACTTACGTTCATTTGGAGCAATTGGCTTTCAAGATGCGCCAAATGGACTCTGGCTAGGTAAACAAAATTATAGACCTCAAAATCTTCTTCTAGAAAAAATTATTGATTCATGCATTGAAAATGAAGTCAATATTATGGCAATAACTACTGAAGATGACTCAATTCGAGCAAATTTCCCAGAAGATCGCTTTGGTTTCCTTGCTGAACAAATAAAAACCCTTAACAGTCCATATAGGGGAGAAAAAATTGATAATATTTTGATGTTATTAGAAAAAGATCAAAAAAAAGTTTATCTAATAAATGCCGAAACCATTCATCCTGCAATAGGAGACAATTGGGGTGGATTAAAAGTTCAAGTTATAGGCAGAAGCATGATCCCAAAAAATCAATCTTTGCCAAAATTATTAGAATACTGTCAAAAAGAAAGTCTTCCAACTCTTCTTTGTAATTCTGGACAAAGCCAAATATCATTAGCATTTGCAGAAACATATTTTGATAAAACTGCTGCTATAATTACGCACGATGCTAATAATATATTTCCAAAAGGTGTAGAGCATCTTCCAATAATAGGTAAAAATTTAAGAAAATTTTCCCGCTCATCAAATAGAGGAGCAAAAAAACTATTTAATAGATTGGGATCTAAAAATTATATATCGGAAGTCGCAGTCTCAAGTTCTCACTACCTTCATCAAATCGGAAAAGCGGGAATATATGTTGATACAAAGCTTCTTGATTTTACAAGCGGAAAAACTATTCTATACTCATTAAATGCTGTATTGGCAAGCCAAATTTTTCAAAATAAGAGAGGATACAATTCAACATTTGATGTCTTAAAATTCGGATTTCTACTTTCTAAATATGGCTCAGATCCAGATCGCTTTAAGGGAGCACAAAGCTCATATAATAAATAAATACTTTTTAAAAATAAGGTTAATTTATGTCAAGAACCATCGGACTAAATTCTGGGGCGTGTTCGGGTTCTTGAGCACCATCAAGATTTGATTTGCTTGCCCTCGAACTGAAGTAGGAGGATTGCGCAAATACAAATCTTGAGGTTTCAAAAAAATAGATTACTAATCGTATCTTATATAGCAAACGCATTTAATTTTCGTAATTTCTTATGCATTTGCTTATTAGCGGACGCAACGGATATTTAGTGCGTCCGCTATAGCATCAGAATAGAATATTTGAGCACGAATACAGATGCTATATTCTGGGAACATAAAAGCAATGTTCAATTATTTATGTTCACGCTATAATAGCAATTGCTAAACTTTTGCGAAATCCCTCGTAGAGCTTGTCCACTTAGATAATTCTTATTTT
>JBBSYK010000017.1:0-3072 GCA_038045285.1 Nanobdellota archaeon
TTTATTAAAATGGATCTGGAGGGAGTCGAACCCTCGTCGCCGGTTCTGGAGACCGAAATATTAACCGTTATACGACAGATCCTTTAAATCTTAAAAGAAAAAGGCATTTTAAGCTTTACCATACTATCATTTTAAGAGAGTTATAGCGTATTAATTAAGAATTTGCTAGGCAAATCTTTATAAACAAATCCTTCTTCTCATAAACATGCAGAAAAAGAACAAAGGTGAAGAGGCATTAAGTGCACAAGAAAGCGTTAATCATCAGGAGAAACTAATAAAACTTGAGGAGAAAATACTTGAGAATCTTGTTGAACTTCAGAAAGTTCATACTAATTTAGCTGAAAAATTTGACAAACTATCTTCGAATATTTCTAATTTATTAGGGTTATTTGAAATGGCTGCAAGAAGCTTTGCTCAATCTCCTGGAAATTTAGCAACAGAGAAAGATAAGGAGTTTTTGGATAAAATTGATCGGTTGCTTGAGCAGAATAAGACTATTGCAAAAGGACTTACGTTGATGGAGGAGAGAATAAGAGAAAGAATGTATGGTATAATGAGATCTGGTGAACGATCAAATTTTGAGGAGCAAAGAATACAAACTGCCCAACCTCCTTCAATGCCAAAAAAACCCGGTGAAGGATATGAGCCATCTCAATTAGGAAAACCTTTGCCTAGATTCTAAAAATGGAAGCAAAAGAAATTGGATCAGAGTTTATCAGATTATTTATAAAATCTTTAATATCTAATTCAGTTCCTTTAGAAGATAAAAATAGATTGGCAAGGATTCAGGACAAGATAATGTCTTTAAATCGAGGAAAGGAATTAGAAAGTGCAGGTTCAATGCAGAATGTTCAGCAAGTGCATGAAATATCAAAACCTGAAGAAAATCTTTTGCAAAAAACGATTATGGAAAAAGAAACTAATATCCCTATGGAATTACCTTATCCTTTTTTACCTCCATCTCGACCTAAGATTTCTCCTCAAAGCAGAAATCGTCAATTTCCCATACCTCTTCAAAAAAAACCTATTGCTGCA
This sequence comes from Nanobdellota archaeon, assembly GCA_038045285.1. GTDB lineage: Archaea > Nanobdellota > Nanobdellia > Pacearchaeales > GW2011-AR1 > VGKP01. The sequence continues at coordinate 1,036 of JBBSYK010000017.1, forward strand.
TTGGGAAAAAAGCTGCCAGAAACTTCTGCGCCAATTCAAAACATTCCAAAACCTTCACTTTCAAGACCCTTGAACATGCAAAAAATAGATATAAATAGTTTAGTTAAGATAGAATTTTTGTTAAATGATTCTACTGTTCAAACAATTGAATGTCCCGGACCAGGAAAACAGATATTAGTATATAAATCTGGAGTTATACAAACAACAAATCTATCATTAACATCGGAAGAGATTACAAATATAATGAAAGAAATATCTGAGAAAACTAGAATACCAATTGTATCAGGCATCTTTAAAGCAGCTTTTAGCGACTTTATTACAACAGCAGTTATTTCTGAATTTGTCGGTACTCGTTTCATAATTCAAAAAAAATCTTTTGTACAACCGCTCCAAGTTGATCAAGGACAACAGTAGAATTTATTTACATAAGATATATTAACTTTAAAATATTACTCCTAATTATGTTAAATAAATTAAAACGAGAGTATGAATTGGGCAAGGATAAGTTTATTAAAAGATTAAAAGAATTCCGACTTCTTCCAAAGGAAGAATATTATTATGAATTTCTTTTTTGCCTTTTAACTCCGCAGAGCAATGCTAAAAAATGCTGGCAAGCTGTTGAGGAAATAAGGAAATTAGATAAAATTGACAGAGAATTTGTCAGAGAAATATTGAAAACAAAAACTCGATTTCATAACAATAAATCATTTTATATTATTGAAGCAATGACCAATTGGAATAATGTTTTAAGCCAGATAAACAAGAAAGAGGATGCTGTTAAATTAAGAAATTGGCTTGCTGAAAATGTTAAAGGTTATGGATTGAAAGAGGCCTCTCATTTTATTAGAAACATTGGCAAATCTGAAAATAAAATAGCGATTCTGGATAGGCATATTCTAAGAAATTTAAAATTATTAGGCATCATAGATAATGATAGGATATTAAATAAAAAAGATTATTTTGACATAGAGCAGAAATTTTTATCTTTTTCAATAGAAATAGGCATTCCAATAGACCATTTAGATCTTTTTTTTTGGAGTAGAGAGAATGGGGAGATTTTTAAGTAATTGATTAGAATTAAAGGAATACATAAACAATAACATTTAAATAAAAACTTATTTTTGGTATTATATGAATAAAAAAAAGATTGCAGTGATTAGTTTAGGAGGTTCTATTATAGTTCCTGAAAAAGGCATGAATATAAACTTTCTTGAAAGATTCAAAAAAGTATTGAGAAAATTTTATAGAAAATATAAATTTGTTGTTGTTTGCGGCGGCGGTTCGATAGCGCGTAAATATATTTCTGTACTTAGGGAGGAAAAAAAGTCTATTAAAGAACAATCTTCAGCAGGGATAAGAGCAACAAGAATGAACGCCCAGTTTTTAATGCAATTGTTTGGAAAAGAGGCAAATGATTATTTACCAGTAAGTATGGGAGATGTAAAGAATGATCTATCTAGGAATTCTGTGGTTATATGCGGGGCTTTGAGATTTTCAGATAAATCAACAACAGACAGCACTTCAGCTCAGCTTGCCAAGTTTTTGAATGCTTCTTTAATTAATATAACTAATGTAAAAGGACTTTATACATCGGATCCTAGGAAGAATAGAAATGCTAAATTTATTCCTAAAATAAGCTGGGAGAATTTTGAGTCTATGGCCTTAAAGATAAAATTTGAAGCAGGGCAGCATTTTGTACTGGATCAAAAAGCAGCAATTTTAATAAAAAAATACAAAATACCTGCTTTTATTATAAATGAAGATTTGTCTAATTTAAATAGAATGTTTGGCGGAGAGAAATTTGTTGGGACTTTGATAGAGGGGTGATAATATCTTGTGATAATTAATTTTGAGAGTTTTGTTTTTATAAATCTAAAGAACCTAATGCTCTTTCAAGATCCCCTTTTATTCTCTGTAATACCACCGCAGCTTGCTGCTGGGATAAAGCAAAGCAGGAATAGAGTATAAAAAATAAAATAGTTTATAGAGAATTCTGGTAATTATGTTACTAATAGCCCAGAATTCTCTAATGGACAA
>JBBSYK010000018.1:0-1381 GCA_038045285.1 Nanobdellota archaeon
GATCCATCAAAAGAAATAAGATTAGAGAAGAAAAAAGAGTTTGAAGAAAAATTAAATAAAATAATAAACTATAGATATTGGTGTAAAGAAGCTAAAAGTATTGTTGATAATTGGTTGATAGCATATGAAGGACATTGGCTTACTGCAATCGAAATTGAAGGGGTGAGTTTAGATAATAATCTCTGCGAGCAAAAGATTAGAGGTTCAATTGGGTGGAGAAAGATGCTTGGTGGACATCGAACCAGAGAGGGAGCAAAACAATATTCAATCATTCAAACCAATAGAGAAACATGGAAACATCTAGGGAAATATCCCTATAATGAATTATTGAATGTTATAAAGAATTGATTGTCGAGGGCGCTTTATACTTACATTATTATTTACGCAAGAATGGACTCACTTGGCAGAGATATCTAGAGAGTTAAAAATGCCTCATCCAACAGCAAGAATATATTTAAATGATTTTGAAAAAGAGGGTGTAGTAATAAAAAAAATTAAAGGAAGACTTACATTATACAAATTAAATTATTTTAATCTTATAATTACAGATTATATTGTCTTAGTAGAAAAGAACAAATTAATAAGAAAATGCTCTGAAGAAATATTATTAAAAGAAATAGTTTCTTTTCTACACGAAATGGGCAATACTTCCATAATTTTCGGTTCTGCTTCAGTTGATTTAAAAAGTGCAAATGATATTGATCTAATAATAATTGGTGAGTTTGAGAAAAATATCTTTAAAGAGTTTGAGAAAAAATATAGCATAAAATTTCACTTAATTAATTTAAATAAATTAGAAGAGATGAATTCCAGTTTGAAAGAAGAAATAAAAAAGAAACATTTAATAGTTAATGATTCCGAAAGAACAATAAGATGGATGTTAAAAAGTTAAGCTGGTGCTGTAAACAACCTGTTGGATTAAAGATCAAAGAAACAATAACCTCAACAACACAGAAACAGAAATCTTAAAAATAGAAGTTTTCTTAACTCTATATGGAATATTCTCTTGAGTTAAATCCTAGACCTTTTGAAGCAATAAAAAATGGCACAAAAAAGATAGAGGGAAGAGTACCCACAGAACATAATAAAAATGTACCATTTAATAAAATTAAGGAAGGAGATACAATAATATTTAGCAACAATTCTACTGGAGGCATAATGAGAGTTCTAGTTCTGGGTGTTAAGCATTATTCTACTTTTGGGGAAATGCTTAAATCTGAGGGAACTGAAAGAGTTTTATCAAGCAAGAGAAATATTGAAGAGGGGATAGAAAGTTTTGAAAGCTTCAATGGATATAAAGAAGGAGTAAAGAAGCATGGAGTTTATGCGATTGAAATAGAAAAGATAGATTAAATTTAGGAAAATGCGGGGAGCGTTTAAC
>JBBSYK010000019.1:0-3923 GCA_038045285.1 Nanobdellota archaeon
CGCAAGGCTTAGAAGAGCTCATAATATATAAATCTGCCGAAGACTTAATAGAATCTTAAAGTTTTAAACTATTCGTTTAACCTCTTTATTTAAACAAAGAGCTAAAAGATAAAAAAATCTTTATAACAATATAAGATTTCATAAAAGTATAAATGGCTTTCTAATAATGCTATTTTGTTAAGTTAGTACGCTAACTCAGCAAATTAGTAACCTTTAAAATCCCGCTTTTTCTTAACTTTTCACTATGGCAATTCAACAATGCTTAATAATAATAAAACCAGACGGCCTAGTAAAAAGCCTTACAGGGAACATTATTACTGCTCTATCTGAAACAAAATTAAAAATAGTCGGAGCTAAAATTGTCAAAGTAAATAAAGAACTTGCAGAGAAACATTATGCTGAGTTAAAAATAAAAAAGCCCCATGTTTTTGAAGGTACAATTGAATATATAACGGGAAAATATCATACAAATAGAGTTTTAGCCCTAGTCTATTACGGAGAAAACGCTATAGAAAAGATAAGGGAAATCGTAGGTCCAACAAATCCCGAAGAAGCACAACCAACTACTATTCGTGGTCGCTACGGCAGGATTCACAGCAAAACAGGAATTTTTGAAAATGTAATTCATGCTTCTGACTCTCAAGAAAATGCTGAGAAGGAAATAAAACTCTGGTTTTCTCCAGAAGAACTTGCAGAACTTGTTTACCCCATAAAAACAGAAAATATCTCTGCTAAACGCATTGTCTGGCAATGATAAGTTCTAAAAACTTACTTAATTTTGATTTCTTATGCTAGTAAAAGGACTGTAAATCTTAATGGAAAAACTATGCTTGAAAAATGGGTAAAAGAGATAAATTCAAATAACCCAAAAAACCTAGCTAGATTACAACAGGCGATTAGTTCAGCCAGGATAGAACGCGTCCTTGCGGTCAATCAAAGCAAAAAGGACGAAACCGGGGTTCAAATCCCCGACCGCCTATCCTAAAGGTTCAAATCTTCGTAGGGGCATGTTACCTTAGGTTCAAGTCTCCAAAGTCTTATCGACGCTGAGACTCGGGGAGCAACGAACTATGTGTTTCGGGGAGCGTTAACACCCTAATTTTATGATAATTTTGAAGATTTTTGGGGAGCACTTAACTACTTCTCTTGTTTCAAAATATTAATAAAATCTTTTTTAAAAGACTCTCCATCTATAGTCTCAATAACATTTATGTTATAGTCTTTGGTAGAACTTCTTAATTCAGCAACAGTCATACCTCTTGTTAGTTCACCTTTTGTTTCTATCTTTAGGTCATATTCTTTAACCTTGCATGCATCTGGATTAAACAAATAATAGATTGTAAGAGGATCATACATCAAAGCAGCCTTTATTCCTTCATCTTTGAATATATTTTCAATATATGGTTTCATCATAGCCATAATTGGTTCATACAGACTAGTCCCATTCAACTTTTCAAAATCTTCTAATTGTAATTGAACATGATTGCAAGCATCTAAAGGAACGAGAAATTTTTTAACAGGAAAGTTAAAAACAATATTTGCAGCATCAGGGTCTACAAATATGTTAAATTCTGCTACTCTATCCTTATTGCCCGGAACTTTAATCGCACCACCCATGATTACAATTTGCTTTACTCGTTTCATTGCTTCATTATCTTCCTCTATTGCTCTGGCTATATTTGTTAATGGTCCAAGAGTTACAAGAGTAATATTCTCATTTTCTTTGACTATCTTAATTATTTTATCAACAGCATCATTTGTTAATTTAGATTCGTTTTTAGGATCAATTCCTTCTAATCCACTTTCTCCATGCACAACTGCTTTAATTAGTTCTCTAACAAGAGGTTTTGCAGAACCAGAATAAACAGATATGTCTTCCCTGTCAAGCAATTTAAGAATATATCTTGCATTTCTTGTTGTGTTTTCAATTGTTGAATTACCGGCTACAGTAGTTATTGCTTTTATGTCAAAAATTCCAGATTTTACTGCGAACATAATTGCTAAAGCATCATCGTGTCCAGGGTCCGTGTCTATTATTATCGGTATTTTATTTTTCATTTTCAATCAGTTGATATACTTTTTCTTTAATTTCATCCCTGATTATTCTAGTTCCATTAATATCTATCTTATATGGGTCTTTAACATTCCAGAATGCAATTTTATTAGATGCCAAAAGAAATGACGGACACAATTCAGGTTTGCATAAAATATAAATTTTCTCAGAGTTTTTAACCATTTCAGTATTAACGGTTTTTACCTTATTTCCTGAAATGTCTATTCCCTCTTCTTTCATTACACTTATTACTTCAAAACTTGGTTGAGAATATCTTGCAGGTGTTGTGGGGTCTGTTCCAGCGCTAATTGCTTTGTTTGACTTAGTGAAATGATTATAATAAGCTTCAGCCATCTGGCTCCTGCCAACATTACCATAACAAACAAAAAGTATTTTCATATTATAATCCTCCTTAACAATTCAGGAAGTTCATCTACTGAATTAATACAATAATCTGCTTCTTGTGAATTGCCTCTAACCAGCACCGTTTTCATTCCTATAGATTTAGCAGGCGTTATATCTGTAGATACTTGGTCTCCTACTGAAATTGTTTCTAATGGTGAAAATCCAAAAGAATCACAGATTTGTCTAAATACAATGGGATTTGGTTTTCTTATGTTTGGCTCTCCAGTAAATAACCTATTCTGATAATCATTCAAATTAAGATATTTTAATACTTCTGAAGCCCAGACTCTTGGAGCAGAAGTTAAAAATGCTGTTGTTCCATTTAAAGATTGAATTAATGGTAATCTGTTTGCTCTTTGTATAAACTGACTTGGATTTAAATTCCATGTCTCTCCAAAAAATTCATACCGGTCTATACCAAATTTAGATTCTAAGCCTAAACTAACTTCCCCATTAAACTCTGTTTTAACACTTTCATAAAGTTCTCTTGCAGTATCCTCTCCCATTCCTAGCTTTTTTGAAAGAAAGGAATAAACTCTCTTTTTAATTTCAATATAAAACCTTGAAAAAGTAAAGTTAACACTATCTGAATTATCAAAATTATATAATGTTCCATCAAGATCTAAAATTATTAGTTGTTTCATTGTAGTAGAAATAAAATAGTTTCCACTAGTTATAATGCCAATGCATCAAACCAAGTGTTGCTATCATAATAAAATGCATATTTGTCTTAATTTAAATCTTTCGTTTTATAAATCAGGTCAGGGGAGCACTTAACTGCCCAATTTTGCAGAGTTTAACCTTATCTATTTTTAACACTCAACTTTTTTAATGCTTTTTAGTCAGCGTCGATAAAATTTGTAAAATTAACGGGAGAACCTTAACCTAAGGTTTAACATCTCGTGGGGGCATTAATCCTTAGGATTAATTTAGCTACATAAACCGAATAACTAACGAGCTTTTTGGTTCACTACCCCGCCACTTCTTTAAACCAAAAAGTTCAGTGCTCCTGAAGAGCAGTTAACTAAAATCTATTTCTTAGACTTTATTTTTCCAACAATCCAACCTACTAATGCTCCGATTGCAAAATAATAAACCGCAGTCAAAAGAACTATGATGATATCAATTAATACAGGCATATTTTTATTAGCCGGAACAAAAAATCCAGTAATTAAAAAATATACTATAGATAAAAAGAAGCTAAAAATTATTCCATGTGGATTTGTGAAATAGTCTCCATGAAACACTGAAGCATAAAAAAAAGTATAGAAAGTTGGTATAACAAAAGACAAAATTGCAATGAACCCCAGAAGAATAACACTAATTATTCCTCCATTCAACCAGTAAGGAAATGTTTTCCAACCCATGAATAGAATAAAATTACTTTATTTATAAACGTATTCATGACTTGATATTGACAACTTAACGTCACATTTATATAGTTAAACATCTTCTTTTTTAAAGG
>JBBSYK010000020.1:0-39388 GCA_038045285.1 Nanobdellota archaeon
GAAGCTAATTAATTTCATCTGATGCCCCATAGCTTGCTATGGGGTTCTTCACTTTTGAGAAAACTCTCTGCCAATGATTTTCGCAAGTAATCATTAGCAGATTTAATTGATCTATTCTTTTTTTATAAAAATCCAAAGAGTGCTCTTCGTTCTTTGTCTGTCTATTATCATGTACATAATCAATTTTCACACTCTCTATCTTTCTTCCATCGGCAAGAGCATTTATAATTGGAATAAATAGAGAATCCCATTTATCGCCATATTCTCCCCTATATTCTAAGAAATAATGGGCAAGACTTCTTTTAAATATACGAACACCAAACCACATATCTAAATCTGCTTTTGTTAATTCTTTCCAGAAAAGATTTGCAAAAGGCTCTATATACTGCTGAGCTTTCGGATATGAATTGAAAGATTTTCTATTTGGAATAACCATTTCAGCTTTATTTTCCATTATTGGTTTTATTGATTTCTCAATGTTTCTTATATAATCGTGCTTTTCAGGTTCCATCCAAATTATTATTTCAGCACCCCGATTAAAAGCCTCTCTAAATGCTTCTCTTCTTGATGCCCCCATAGTTTCTGATCTATCAGGGATAACTATGGCTCCAGCTTTCTCAAATTCATTTCTGATTTTTTTTGGAGAACCAGCATCAACAACAATTATTTCATATCCTTCTTTCTTTGCTTTTTTTATCATCTCCAAGGCAAGTTTCGCCCTGATTTTATCTGTTTCGTTATCAGCTCGATAAAGAGTAGATGTCGCAATAATCACCTTTTCTTTCTTTTTGTTTTCCATTTCTTCATTTGTTTTTTTCATATTTTCCTCTTCAAATTTTTATCCTTTGAAATTATTATATTCTATGAACATAGTCAATATTGTTTGAAAACAACAATGCTTAAATAGCTTTCTCTTAAATCATAAAAATGCCAGAACAAGAAATTTATCATTTTAAAATTCCTAAAGCAGAAGCTGAATTTGATGGTCTAGGTTTAACAATAAAATTATTTTATCCTGACAGAGATAGACTAGAAGAAACTTCTTCTAGACTTTCAGAACAGCTTGATTTCGGAATTAATGTCTTTGAACAGCTCTTGAGAAGTGGAAGAGCGATTGCTGCTGATCCTCAACATCCTTTAAAGCCTTCTGCAGCAGGCTCAATGTATATTCTTGATGATAATACAATTGTCTGCCACCGAAGAGACAAAGGTGCAGGCGTGCATAAGCTTTATCACAGTCCAAATGGAGGCTATACTAAATCCAGAGAATTTACACACAGCCTAAAATGGCTAGAGGCAACTGCTCTTGCAGAGACAGCAGAAGAATGTTTGTTAATCACGAAAGATAAAAATCCTTATCTTATTGTCCCAGAAGAATCAAAAGAAGAAACTCTTAAGAGAGCAAGGTTGTTCAATATTGATCTACCAACAAGAGAAGTAAAATCAGAAATAATTCCCGGTACTGACAGATTAGAAGTATATGAGAATAATGTGCCTTTATTCACCGCTGACAAGGTTTGCATTTCCTTGTTATATGAATCTTCAACTTCTCTAAGCACATTATGGCCTCGTAGACTTCCTCTTTTTACAGATGAAGTTGTTCCCAATTGACACAGAGGGAATGGAAAAACAAGAAAGATTCATTCATTTTAATCGTGAAACATATTTAATTCCATTGGAAGAAGTTATAAATAAAAAATTTGGCACCCCTCTTAATAATTTTCAAGTTTTTCAACTGGACAGAGTTGAAAATGGAATTCCTTATATCAAGACTCCAACTCATGAGCCACCATATTTAGGACCAGAAGGATTTTCTGTGACTCATCCGCATCTTTGGGCTCCTGAAGACATGATGGTTAATTGCTTAAGATCTTTGGAAGTGGCAGGATACAGAAGTGCTGATGGCCTGCAATTAGAGCTTGGAAAAATCAAAGCGAGAAAAGATAATCGTTCATTAGTGCCAAAAGAATATCTTGTTAATCAATAAAAAATGGGAAAAATATTAATCACAGGAGCATCAGGAAGAATAGGAAGCAATTTCATTAGAAATTTAGACTTTCTAATAGGAAAAGACGATGAAGTTTGTCTTTTGCAAAATAGAAATCCTATAAAAAAAGAGGAAATTAATAAAGGTAATTTATCTGTGGTTTATTCTCTTCCATCGCGTAGAGAATATGATGCTGCGTTTCATATTGCTGGAAATATACACACTTCAAGAGGAGATCCTAGCAAGACTCCTGAAAATTACCCTGAATTTGTAAGAGACAATTTAGAGCTAACAGAGAGAGTTTGTTTTAGCGCAAGATATGTCTTATCTGCTTCAACAGACAATGTATTTTCTGGAATGGATAATAGGGATTATTTAGAAAGCGATCAGACAAATCCTCCAAATAATTATTATGGTCAGACAAAAGCTGAAGCAGAAAAAATAGTTTTAGATAATGATGGTGCTGTTATAAGATTTCAATCACCAATAGGAATTTCAAGTAACTTAATAATTGATAAAATAATCCCTGCTTTGGAAGGAAAACCTTCATGGCCTTTCTGGAATGATCAATATGTAAGACCTACATTTTTTGATGATCTCCTCTCAGTATTTAAAAGATTGTATTGGGGAAATAAACAAGGAATTTATCATGTTTCATGTAATGGTGTCACTCCCTCAAGAGCAGGAATTGCTAGAAAAGTGCTTGAAGTTTTTAGAAGATATGATATTCCAAGAGCTAAAGATTACATTCAAGAAGAACCTTGTAATGATCCTAACTTTCCAAAGAGATTAGTTCTAGATACTCAACAAACAAGGGAAAAGCTAGGAATAGCTTCTTTCACAGAAGTTGATGAAGCAATAAGATTGCATGTTCTTAGGATAAAGAAGCCCGAAGCGATTTAGATTTTAAGCATTATTGTCGTAAGATATTTGCTTTATACCACTCAATTGTCTTCCTTATTCCTTCTTCTAAAGAAGTTTTAGGCTGCCAGCCCAAGATTGTTTTAGCTTTTGTGCAATCTAAAGCTAGTGATGTTTTTATTGTTGGCTTAGTGGTATCATACTCAATGTTTAAGGACTTTCCAGATGCATCAATTATTTTCTGCACTAAATCTTTAATTGCGGCAGCTTTTCCTAACCCGATATTTAATAACTCAAATTTAGATTCTTGTTTATTTAAAGCGAGAACAATTGCATCAACTAAATCATCCACATAAAGCAAATCTCTCTCTTCTTCACCTGTTCCCCAGACAATTATTTTTCCATCTTTTGCAGTAAGAACTTTAGTCATGGTTGCTCCAAAAACATGGCTCTTTTCTAAATCGAATTTATCATGAGAGCCATAAATGTTAGAATGGCGAAGCACTGTAAATTTTGTTTCTCCCAAACGTGAAAAAAACTCGCACATTTTCTCAAGATATATCTTTGTCCAACCCGGACCAAAATAATTTTTATAAAGTTCTTTATTTGCGTCAAAATCGCTCTCTTTCAACGGAATAGAAGAAGATTGATACATGAGTGTGCAGCTTGGAAATATAAAATGCTTTATTTTATTTTCAAATACAGATCTTAATATAAGTGAATTCATTAAAACATTATTTGTTACAAAAATATATGGCTTAGAGACAATATCCTTCACCCCAGACGTTGTAGCAGCCATCTGAATTATTATATCTTGGTCTTGCACAACTCTATCAACATCTTCTCTTTTTGTTAAGTCTGCTTTAACAAAATTTATTTTTCTATTATTAAATATAGGTCTAATATGATAAACTCCATTTACTTCGAAATCTTCTCTCTCTGCTAATGCTTCAGCGACATTTCTGCCTATAAAACCAGTAACACCGCAAACTAGGACTTTTTTCTTATTCATCTTTTAACTCTTATCAATGAAAACATTGAATCTTTTATTTACAATATTCTTATTATTTTTATACCATTCCATTGTATCTTTAATTCCTGCTTCCAGAGAAATTATAGGCTCCCATCCAAGACTTTTTGCTCTTGATATGTCCATCAATCTTTTTTTATCTCCGGATGGCTTAGAAGTATCCCAAACTATCTTTGGCTTTTTTTCTAAGTTGTTTACAATTATATCAACAATTTCTTTAATCGTATATCCTTTACCGCTGCCCAAATTAACTGGTAAATTATATCCTTTTTCCAACACAAGCATCATTCCTCGGGCAACATCTTTTGCATGAATAAAATCTCTTATAGGAGTGCCATCACCCCAGACAACTAATGGATCTTCTCCATCCATCGCTCTTTTGATTAAAGATGGAATAACCATTGCATTTTCTGGATCAAAGTTATCATATGGTCCGTAAACATTAGCAGGTCTAACAATTGAAATCTCATTCCAACCATATTGAATTTGATATGCTTTCGCTTGTAATTCTCCTGTTCTTTTATGCCATCCTCCAAAAAGATCATTTGGTGATGGAAGAGTTTTTTCAGTATCATCTTCATAAAAAATTTCTGATGGACCATAAACTCCAACGCTGCTAGTAAATAAAAATCTCTTTACATTGGATCTTCTTGCTGCTTCCATCATATTCGTAGTAAAAAGAAGTGATGAAACAAAGTAACTTGCAGGTTTTTCTTTCATCATTTTTGGAGAACCTTTAATACCTGCAAGATGAAAAACGAATTCTACATTATTGCAAGCATTAATGCAATTATCTAAGTTAGTAAGATCTACTCTCATAAATTCTGTTCCTGAAGGTGCTAAAGAAGGATCATCTAATGAAGCAATTCTGACTTTAGCTCCTTTTTGAATCAAAAGTTCAACTAGCTGCCTTCCAATCATTCCAGTTCCTCCCGTAACAAGCACATTTTTATCTTTGTAAAAACTCATTTTCTATATTAGATATTCATGACCAATAATCCATATTTAAAGATATTTTTATATTTAATCATATGGATTTAATTCCAGAAATTGTGAAGAAATCTTTTTTTGCTAATGTCCAAATTAGCTGAACAAAAAATCTGTCTAATCTTGAAGAATAAGTATTAGAAATCTTATTATTTCTAAAATAATCCTTTATAATAATTGGCGGTGAAGCTAAGCAGGGTTTTAAACCTTCATCTTTAAACATTTGCAATATTTTTCCTATAGTAAAGAAACTTTCTTTAGGGTTATCTGTTCCGTCTAATATTAATTCGCGTGCATTTGGTAGGCTAGCTAAGTTTCTATCTTTCTTCATAAGATATTTAATTTTCTCTTTAACTTTATTTCCAAAAAATAATCTTAATTTTTCCCTCTGAAATATTCTTCCCATCAACGAACCATATAAGTTATAAGTGCCTATGACGAGAATACCACCAGGCTTAACATACTTTGATATTTTTTTAAATGCTCTTATATAATCTTGTGTATGTTGAATAACCCCCATACAAAAGACAATATCAAATTTCTCCTTTAGGTCTAAGTTTAGTATATCTGCTTCAAAATAGTTAATTTTAAGATTTAGATTTTTAGCGTTTTGTTTTGCTTTTCTAACAGATGACGGACTTATATCAAATCCAGTCACGTAAAAGCCAAGAGAAGAGAACATACAACTGTTCTCACCAGTACCCCCTCCGCAATCTAAAAGAGTTTTATTTTTAGATTCTTTAATATATGCTAAAGGAATCGTGCGCAAATACCATGCATGTTTTAGACAATACTGCTTGAAATTTTCCTGTGTTGAAATGTCATAATTTGGAAATGGATAATCTGTATAGAAATGCTTAGTTTTTTTAGTTATATCCTCCTCAGATTTTTTCGAAATATTCATTTTTACATCAACTCCTTTTTCACTTCACTCCTGCAATGTTCCAAAAGAAAAGCCACGCTTTCTTCAAAAGAATATCTTGGCTTCCAGCCAGTTTCATTTTCAAATTTAGAAGTATCCGGAATTTGTAAAGTAACATCTGTTGGTCTAAGAAGAGAAGGATCAACTCTAGAGGGTATTGGACATTTAGCTAATTTTTTAAGAACATCAAGAAATTCTCCAACTTTTATTATCGTTTTTCCGCCAATATTATATACTTCTCCAGGCTTGCCTTTAGTTGTTGCGATCCAATAAGATTCCATCGCATCTCTGACATCTATTAATGTTCTAGTAGAGTCTAAATTTCCATGTAAAAGTTCTTTTTGCAAGCCTGCTTCTATTCTTGCAACTTGCATGGCAAAAGAAGTTGCAAATAAATCTGCTCTTCTGGGGTTTAAGTAGGCAAACATTCTTGTCCTTATTATAGGTATGCCATAGCTTTTGAAATAGGTATATCCTAGAGCATCTTGAGTAAGTTTTGATACTGCATAAGGGTTGACTGGATTAATTGGGCAGTCTTCCCTTATAGGAACATTTTTAGGATCTACTTGCCCATAGACTTCTGAGGTTGAACAAATTTGTATTATTGGTTTTATTTCTGCAAGATGGACTGCTTCTAACAGATTCGCCGTTCCTATTACATTATTATAAATTACTGCCAAAGGAGTAATAAAAGCAGCCCGTACATTTGCATAAGACGCTATATGAAAAATTGCATCAGGTTTTACTTCTTTTAAAACTGATAGAATAGAAGAAAGATCTGTTAAATCACATTCACGTAATTTTACTTGATTTTTAATTTTTTCAAGATTATTTGAAGCAGTAGTGCTATGCCAGCGAGCCATACCATACAATTCTACTTCAGGATGATTATTTACTATATATTCTGCCAAATAACTTCCTCCAGAACCACTAATACCAGTTATTAAAGCTTTTTTTATTGAAGTACCATTCATATTTATCAGAAATTAAGATGGTTTTTAATGTTTATTGTGTTTCTTTCTCACTATGGACAATTCTATTGGTTGTGTTACTTGTTTTTAAGAATTATCCATTAGAGAATTCTAGACTATAGAGAGCTTTGAATAACCCTCCAATTTGATATTATCTGAGGGTTTTCAAAGCGGCTCGATAGAGGACTTTAGGGGTTTTTCAAAGTCTTCTATAAGTAACATAATTACCAGAATTCTCTATAAAATAGATATTAAAATGAGCTGTTCAATTATTATAATGTATCAACAATAACTTATTAAATATGCTTATTCATTTTATTAAAACTGTGAGAAGATGAGAATAGAATTTGGAGATTTGAGGCTTGATGAAGTTGCTAAAGAAAATTTGTTAAATTGTATAGCAACCAGCTGGGTTTCTGGTGGACCAAAAGTTAAAAAATTTGAAGAAGAGTGGGGCAAATTATTCGGCTATAAACATAATCTTGCTGTTTATTCTGGAACAGGAGGAGATATTGGTGCCTGCATGGCTCTTTATGATTTTGGAGCTCAAAGAGGGGATGAAATTATTGCTCCAGCACTTGCTTTTGCAGCAGTTGGAGAAGCAATATTACAAGCAGGTTTTAAACCAGTTTTTATTGATATAGAAAAACACACTTTAAACATCAATCCAAGAAAAATAGAGGAGAAAATAACATCTAAGACCAAAGCAATAATGGCTGTTCATACAATGGGAAAACCATGTGAAATGGATTTAATTATGGAAATTGCAAAAAAACACAATTTGCTCGTTATCGAAGATTCTTGCGAAGCCCATGGAGCTAAATACAAAGGAAATTTTATTGGACATTGGGGCGATATGGCTGTTTTTAGTTATTATATCGCTCATTTAGTTTGTTGCGGAGAGGGAGGAATGATTTCAACAAACAACGATAAAATAGCAGATATCTTGCAGTCAATTAGGACTCATGGTAGAAAAGGCGCACAATTATATTTTGATCATGAAAGATTAGGAAGTAATTTAAAAATGAATGATATGGAGGCATCTATCGGCTTATCAGAAATAAAAAAGTTCTGGAATATTTTCGATACAAGAAAGAAGAATCTTATTTATCTTCTGTATAAATTAAAAGATCTTGAAAAATATGCATGGTTTAATTTAGAGGAAAAAAATGATATTATCTGCCCACATGCCTTTTCAGTAACATTAAAAGATTCAAAATACAATTGTTCATCACTTTACAAATTCTTAGAGGATAACTCAATAAAATGCAAGAGAAATTTTGGCAGCATGCCGACTCAGCATAAGGCTTTCTCTTTTCTCGGACATAAAATAGGAGACTTTCCAGAGGCAGAATATGTTGGAGATAATGGCTTGCATTTTGGAATTCACCAATTCCTTGCATTAGATGACTTAGATTATATTTCGGAAAAGTTGCATGAATATTTTAAGAAGTTCGGCTAAGATAATCAATAATAACCTCTCCAGCTTCTTCTGCTGTTTTACCAAATGAAATTATGCCGTCCTCATGGCCTAGCATAGCAAATATTTTCTTCTTTTTAACATCACTATTTTTGAATAATCGTCTTACTTCCTTTGCCATCTCGGGAGTACCATATTTAACGCACTCAAGTGTATTGGGCAAATCAATTTCTTTATAATCTCTCCATAAATCAGAAGAGTGAACGTGAAATACATATCTATAATCTGTACTTATATCATAAATTGTTCCATGCGTCATCGATTCAGAAGATGCTTCTATTGGCCCTTCTGAAATAACTAAATTCTTCTCAGGATGATACTTCAACACAATGCTATAATGCTCTTCTGTAAGATATTCTAGATAACCTGTCTGTGTCCCGGTAATTAAAAATCTTCTATTATAAACCGGAGCTTCATATGGCTCAAGCCTTTTACTCAAATTTCCATATCCAACTCCATTATACTTTCTTGAATTCTGGCCTATAAGGCCTTGTTGTTTTAAAATTCTCCTCCATTCGTTCAATTCAATTATATTTTTATTTTCAATAGGCCGGCTAAAAGTATGTCTCTTTTCAAACTTAACAACTCCTTCTTTTACTTGATCCATGATAATATTATTAAACTAAGAATATAAATATAGCGGTAATTAAAAATCTATATTTTTTAACTTATCTTCTCAAATAAATAATCCTCCATTGCGAGATATTTAAGAGACGAGTTTTCAACTGTATGAAGGGCATCCTCTGGCTTAAGAACATTAGGCTCGCCATGAAGATTGAATGAAGTGTTTAGAACAGCTCCTATTTTAGTCAATTTGCTGAATTTTTCTATAATATCATAATAATCTGCGTTGTATTCTTTTGTAACAATTTGCGGTCTTATTGTAAAATCATAAGGGTGCATTGCAGCAGGCATTTCTTTTTCTGCTGTTTTAGTAGAATCAAATGTAATCGCCATATACGGAGAAAAAATTCTTTTCTCATTTAAAATATATTTTTTCTCGAATTTATCCAATATAGAAGGAGTAAATGGCATCCAAAAGTCTCTATCCTTAATAGTTTCATTAAGTATGCGAATAGTGTCAATATTTACAGGATTAGCTAAAATTGACCTGTTTCCCAGAGAGCGAGCTCCCCACTCACTTCTTCCTGAACAACGAGCAACAATTTCTCCCTTTGCTAAAAGCCGAGCTATAGTGAAATTGATATTTTTTTCTTTTCTTATCCTATATTTATTTCTTAAATTCTCTCTTTCTATCAGTTCTT
The DNA here is from genome assembly GCA_038045285.1 of Nanobdellota archaeon. Taxonomy (GTDB): domain Archaea; phylum Nanobdellota; class Nanobdellia; order Pacearchaeales; family GW2011-AR1; genus VGKP01. The sequence goes on from JBBSYK010000020.1 coordinate 9,504, forward strand.
CAATATAATAATTATCATATTCAGGTCCTAGATATAAATCAGTTAATGGCAAAGGTAAATATTCCGTTTTGTTTTTCTCGCAGAATAATCTATATCCGTAAAAGCAGGATCCTATAGCATTGCTTTCATCTCCTGCGCTCGGCATCACAAAAATCTCCTTAACATCAGGCAATTCAGATATTTTTTTATTTGCTTTCACATTCATAAAGACTCCTCCAGATAAAGCAACATGTCTTATACCTGTTTTTATTATTGCTTTTTTTATCCATTCACAACAAAGTTCTTCAGTTAATTTTTGAACTGCTCCTGCAATAGTGTCAAAACGTACATTTTTCATTTCTTGATTAAAGAAATGATCTGCAAAAGGCATATTAAATGAAGAATGAAATTCCAAATTATTATCTATCCAGAATAATTTTTTAATTTTTTGATAAACTTCATTTACTTTGTCTATTTTTGCATATGGTGCAAGCCCCATGACTTTAAACTCATGTTCAAGAGGCTTCATTCCTAAATACATGGTTGCAAGTCCATAAAAATATCCTAATGATGCAGTTTTTCTTGTTTTAGATAAAATTCTTAGGGATTTTCCATCGTAAATATTTACAGTTGCGCATAATCCGGAACCTTCGCCATCTAGAGTAAAAATTAGCCATTTTTTGCTTTTGTCAAGGTTGCCTATCGTACCAAAGGCATGCATCAAATGATGATCCGATACTATTATCTTTTTTCTTTCTGCATGAAGCTCTTTTGATAATTGTTTTTTAATTTTTTCTCTGAAATTTTCTTCATTATTTTCTCTTTTCTTTTCTTTAATTTTATAATAAAAATTAAATAAACTTGGGTAATTATATCCAAAATAGGAAAGCACTTTTCTTTTTAGAGATTTATTTATATAAGCATTAAAGAAATTCTTTCCAAAATTTGGATCTCTTTCTATATGGTATTGGTCGTCAAGTACAATTAAATCAACATCATTTAACTTTATTTTTTCTTCATTAAGAATGAATTGGATAGAATTATAAGGTATTCCGTGATGATTCTTAATGCGTGAAAAACGTTCTTCACTTATACACGATATAATTTTTCCATCTTTAAGAAGGCATGCAGTTGCATTATGTCCAATGTTTAATCCCAAAATATACATAAAAAAGTCTAAATTGCGTTACTTTTAAGTTTTATTATGATGCTCTTTATTCATGAATTCCCTTAATTTTCCTTCTTTTATTTTTTTAATATTATGCAAGCAGTAAAATAATGATTTAAAATAAAATTTCATCTTTAATAAATCATGTCCTTTTCTCGTCATTAGGAGCTTCAGAGGTCTTAGAATCGATATTCCTATTAGTGACCAAATAAAAATTACCTTTTCTCTCCAATTTTTATTCAAATTCTTAAAATTAAAATAAAAATGATCTATTTGATTTATATATGACATCTTTTCAGTTGGATATCTTTCTATATTTGATACTCTATGCAATAAATTTGCATAAGGAGTAATATATAATGAATTTTGATGTTTCTGAGATAAACGATAACTGAAATCTATATCTTCAGCAATAGTGTACCCAAGAAGATTTTCGTCAAAACTCTGCTCTTTAAACACAGATCTCTTGTAAGCCATGTTGACTCCAGATATCCATTGAGATTTTATTATTTTTGAGAGTTTTGAAGGATATGTATTGCCATATGCGGAGATTATCCTTGCATTTTCATCTTCAGGAAAAGATAAGCAAAAGATTTTCCTTAAAAGTTTCTCAATTTTATTCATATTTCTTATATCATCTGATGGAACATAAGCTGCAGCACCTTTTGCCTCTTTATACCCATTAAAAATTTTTAAAATTCCAGTAAAATAATTCTCTCCAAGATCAACGTCATCATCAATAAAACATATAACTTTTGTTTTTTTATTAGTTTTTTTTACTCCTAAATTTCTGGCAATTGTTATAGAAGGCGTTTCTGAGAAAACATACTTAACTTTTTTATTTTTTATTTTTTTAATTAATTCAAATGTTTTTTTATCTGTACTCTGATCAACTACAATTACTTCCTTCAATTTAGAAATATGAGGTTTTAATTTATTTAGAGTTTTCTTAACATCTTCCTGTCTATTATACGTAGGCACTATAACTGTAATATCTTTTTGTTCATACATAAAATACTCCTCTCAATATAAGTTAAAAAAGGTTACTTTTTCTTAAAAACATCAACACTCTGGCTTCCAGCAAAAAAACCTTTCCAAAAACCTTTTACATAGTTAATATGCATGAAAGGAATGACTGCTGTATAATAAGGATACAAAGATACGCCTTTTTTAAATGGATAGCTTATTAAGAAAGGAATTATACCTAAAACTGGAAGAGCTTTAAATATGCCTACATGCCACCTAGGCATTTTCCTTCCATGAATTCTAACAAGTGTGCCAAAACCATTCGCATATTGAATAACCTTTTCTAGTCTAGTTTTAAAGTCAGTTGGATGATAGTGTATTATTGCCGCATCTGGATAACCAATCTTGCCTTCTTTTTTCAGTTTAATATACAGATCAAAGTCCTCCCCAGCTGTTCTAAAGTCTTTATCGTTAAAAAACCCAACATTACTTAGATTTGTCAACCTATAAGCACATCCCTTTTCATCCAATAAAGGTCTAATTGTTCCTTTTTCCTGCAGCATAATCGCCTTGCCAAAATTATCTAGTTTCTCCCACAGTTCATCTGGAAACTGAACTTTTGAAACAGTAGCCACTATTTCCTTATCCTCAAACGGTTTAACTAAATTTTGAAGCCAATTTTCTCCCAGGGGAATGCAATCCTGCTGCAAAACTATTACAATATCGTTTTTTGCTTTTTTAATGCCTGCATTCATTGATGAAGCAAAACTAAGGTTTTCATTAACCTCAAACACATTAATTCTCATTTTTCTTGACCTTTTCTTAAAAGAATTAATTAATCTTAAGCATTCTTCATCAATTTTCTTATTCACAACTTCAATTTCTATCTTAAACTCATTTTTTTGATTTTCCAAAGATTTCAATATTTTCTCTAATAAAAATAATTTTGGCTGATAAAGATTAAAAACTATTGAGACTTTTTTCATATTTTTCATTATTTTCAGGATTATATAAATTTTATTGGCTTTGACTTAAGTCACAAATAACTCAATACCAATAAACCACAGCATAATTTAAATATCCTGGAAATAAATAAAATCCATGAATGAAAGTGTAAAAAAGGTAATTGAAGGAGTTGTTATAGCACCAATGAAAAGAATACCTGATGAAAGGGGAGCAATTTATCATATGATGAGAGCTGATGATCCTGTTTTCAAGCAATTTGGAGAGGTTTATGGTTCATGGGTTCATCCAGGAGCAATAAAATCATGGCATTTACATAAGACAATGACTCTAAATTACGTGGTTCCTGTCGGAAAGATAAAACTAGTTTTGTATGATACGAGAGATAATTCATCAACAAAAGGAGTTTTAATGGAAATTTTTATGGGAAAAGACAATTACGCTAGAGTTACTGTTCCTCCAGGTGTTGTAAATGGATTTAAAGGTATCGGAACAGAAGACTCATTAGTAATAAATATAGCCTCTCATTCGCATGATCCTGATGAAATAGTTAGAATTGATCCTTTCACAAAAGATATTCCTTATAATTGGGAGATAAAACATGGTTGATAAGGATTAATCAAATAATGAAAATCTTAATTACAGGAAGTGCAGGATTTGTCGGGAAAAATCTATTCAATTATTTAAAAAATGAGCATGAAGTTTATGGAATTTCCAGGCGTACTGGAGAGATAACAACCCATAAGTGTGATATAACAAAGAAAGATGATATTATGCAAGTTTTAAATTCAATTAATCCGGATATTATTGTCCATAGTGCTGCTTTGACTTTTGTTGATTTTTGCGAAGAACATAAAGATGAGGCTTGGACAATAAATGTTGAAGGAACTATGAATTTAGCAAAATGGTCTTTCTTCAACAAGAAGAAAGTAATCTATATCTCAACAGACTATGTTTATGCTGGAGAGAAAGGTAATTATTTTGAAGAAAGTGAAACAAAACCAGTAAATTTTTATGGAGAAACAAAGCTAGCTGCTGAAAAAATTGTCTCTATTCTTACAAATTTTCTTATACTTAGGTCAACTGTTATTTTTGGCTACGAACCCGGAGGCAACAATTTCATGATGCAAATAGTTAACTTGAAGAATAACAGAATAATTGTAAAAGATCAAATTAGTAATCCTACTGATGTTCTAGTTCTCTGTGAATATATCAAGCGATCTATAGAAAAAAATTTAAACGGAATTTATGTTGCAACTGGCCCTGAAACTGTTGATAGATTTGAATTTGCGTCAATTATTGCTGATGTTTTTGGAATTGATAAGAATTTATTGCAAAGAGGAAAAACCTCTGATTCAGGACAAAAAGCTCTTCGCCCGTTAAACAATGGAACTAATTCTTCAAAATTAAGGTCTGTTCTAGATTATAAATGCCCTTCTTTAAGAGAATCGCTTGAAAATCATAAAAAGATTATGGAAAATGATATGAGTTAAAAATATTAATTAATATTCTCCTATCTTAACCTCTTTAATTTTCTCAAAGTGTTTTTTATTTCTGGTAAAAAGAGTTTCATTATTTATAATTGTAATTGCACCAATCATCATAAGGACGCCGTCCTCCGCCGTAGGCGGATTTTTTGCGAAGCAAAAAACCTTTAGGAGATGGAGGATGTCACATATCGCATCTAATTTCACATATCTTTTAGGAGGCTAAGAATCTCTGCAGTTTTCCGCAATTTAACACGATTCTGCTTTTCAAAATGTGTATCATCGCTCCATATGCCGTCATTTTCAACAGCAAGGGCAGTAGCAGTAAAAACAACGTCATTTTTATCAATGTTTCCTATGATAGAATTAGCTTCATCCATAAAAGGATCTAATATATTTTGCTGAACAAAATTTATGTAAGAAGTTATCTTTTCTAATAACTCATGATATTGAGAGGGTGTTAGTCCGGATTTTTCAAGAATAAGTGTTTCATATTTTTTAATTTCGCCTAAAGCTACAAGAGGATAAAAAAACTTCCATCCAGACTTTATAATTATTTTTCGCGTTAGAGAATCTTTAATAAGGGCAGCTAGAAGAATATTAGTATCAAGAATAATTCTCATTTTAGCCTGAGCCTTTTTGCCAGAGAATTTTTAATTAAATTAGAAATTTCTTCAACATCATTCTGTGTCAACTTGCTTTTTTGAGCTATCTTTTCTACAGTTTCTAAATCGTTAATTCTCCTTTCAATTGCTTGCCTAGCTATTTCACTCCATTTAATTTCTCTAAATTGCTTCATTTTTTGAAGTAAATTTTCCGGTATTGATAAAGTCATATTTCCCATAAATAAATATGTGGATACACATATTTAAACCTTCCTGTTTTTTAGAAAAATAATTCAAACAACTCCAAACTCCCAACTGCTCTCCACTTTCGTTCCCCTGTTGCTGACAAATGTCGCAGTAATTCTATAGCTTCCTTAGCAATCCTGCCTTCGCTCCTTGATGCATAAGCACAGAACAAGCTTCTTTATGTCCAAAAGAAAGCGATTCGTCAATATTTTTGCCTTTAATTATACCATAAACAAATCCAGCACCAAACGCATCCCCTGCTCCAGTTGTATTCAATGGTTTCAATGATATAAATTTTTTTATAAATAATTTCTTTCCATCAAAAGCATGAATAGGCATCTTTCCATCCGTAATAACAACAACACCATTTACATAATTAGATAATACCTCTAACGACTCTTTAATAGATAACTTATTTGTTAATAATAAAGATTCTTCTTTATTAATTATCATTATATCCGTATTTTTCAATATTTCTGATAATTTTTTTACACCTCTTTCAGCTAAGTAACTGCTAATATTTAGAGCAACCTTAATATGGTGTTTCTTAGCATGTTTTGCAATAGAAATCATTGTCTTAAAGCTTTTCCCCATCATTGTAGAGATATAAAGCAACTTGCACCTAATTCTACTAAGATCAATATCTTTTAATTCTAAATCATCATTAATTCCTTTAAATGTTAAAATAGTTCTATCATCATGACTAGGTAAAATAACTGAGTATCCGCTATTGCCTTTTTTTTCTTTGCCTAAAAATGAAACATTCTCTTTTTTCAATTCTTCTAAAATTATTTGAGCATGAATATCTGATCCAAGAATGCCAAGATATGCCGTTTTTAATCCCAGCCTTGAAAAAGCAATTGCTGAATTTGTTCCGCCGCCGCCTGTTGTAATATTAATGTTATCAACAAGGATTTTATCACCTAGATGATAACAAATATCTCTATGACTGCCATAGTTTCTGATTTCCCTATGCATCTTAAGAAACACATCAATCGTCGCACTGCCTATTGTAATTATGTCATACATTTTAATTATTTTATTATTTGTTCACTATATTCAATGGCTTATTTTCAATATAAGATTTTAAATTTATTATAGTATTTTCTAATGTTTTTTGGAATGACTCTCGGCTATAATATCCAATATGAGGGGTTAGGATAACGTGGCCTTTATGTAATAGTTTATTTATGAAACTTGAGTTCTGTCCCAATCTCCATGCCTCTTCACCTTCAACAACATCTAAACCTGCTGCAGAAACAATTCCAGATTCAAGAGCTTTTACCAGTGCGCTCGTATCAATAACTTTTCCTCTCGAGGTATTAATCAACACAGCGCCTTTTTTCATTTTACTAAATGCCTTTTCGTCAATTAAATGCTCTGTTTCTTTAGTTAAATTAACATGAAGAGTAATAATGTCCGAAGAGGATAAGAGTTTATCTAAAGATACATAGCTAAAACCCAATTTTTTTGTTAGCTCATTGTTAGGCAAAAGGTCATAGCCAATTACCTTCATTCCGAATCCTTTTGCAATGTTAATTACTTGCGCTCCAATTCTGCCAGTTCCAATTACTCCAAGAGTTTTTTCATTTAAAGTGAAACAGTTTAAATCATGCACTGACAGAGAGCTTTTCATCCTAGTTGATTCAATAAGATTTCTTGATAAAGCAAGAAGCAGAGCAAAAGTATGCTCTGCTACACTATGTTGGCTGTAAGCAGGCAGATTTGACACTTTAATGCCCGCTTTTTTACATGCATCTAAATCAATATGATCAAAGCCAGTTGATCTTGTAGCTATGTATTTTAGATTAGGAAGTTGTTCTATAATTTCTGAATTTATTTTCGAATAGATAAATATGCACAAAGCATCAGCATCTTTTATTTTATCTAAATTTTCAGATGATAAAAAATCTTTATAAAAATAAACTTTATTACCCTTTAGATTTTTTGAAAAATATTCTTTTTCTTCCTTTCCAGTTTCAAAAAATGCTATTTTCATTTTATGCAATTACACATCTAACTCTTTACTCTCCTTTCTATTTTTTATTTTGCCGTATATAAGACCTATAAGAGATCCAACAATAAACACGATAATTATATTTGTTATACCAGTTGATATATAGAGAAACATCATATTACGACTACCTGTTACAACAGCAATAAGAAAAGAGGCACTAATAATACTAATACAATAATAAGGACTATTTTCCCAAGACGTACATCCTTTCGAGGTATTACTTATACTCACAATTATAATAAAAAAAACAATTATTAAAATAACTCCAATCACTCCTCCCTTCAACCAATACGGCCAGTTTTTCCAACTCATTTTTTTACCAATCCTTACTTATATAATAAAGAAGATATATTTATATACGTTCCTATATCAATTACAATATTAAAGTAAATTAAAAAGAGCTAATTTAAAAATGTCATTACTTATTGCCAGTTTTCCAGAAACGAAGCATATAGGGAAAAAAGTCGCCAAAGTCTTAAAAGCAAAACATACAACAATTTTTGTTGAAGATTTCCCAGATTCAGAGTTTCATTTAAAGCTCAGAAAAAATCCAAAAAACAAAACCGTAGTTATAATTAATTCAATAACAAAAGATCCTGACGAAAAAATAATAGAAACAATTCTTGCTGCTGGAGTAGCAAAGGATTTCGGAGCTAAGAAAGTTGTTTTAGTTGCCACTTATTTTCCCTATATGAGGCAGGATAAACATTTTCTAAAATATGACAGCTTTTCTTCAAGGCATATTATAAAGCTTTTTAGCGATTTTAATGATATTTTCTTATTAGACCCTCATCTCCATAGAATAAAAGCACCTAAGGAATTATATTGGAAAGCAAAACGCATCAGTGCGAACAAATTAATTGCTAATTTTATTGCTAAAAAATTCAAAGGCGATTTTATTATCTTAGGTCCTGATGAAGAAAGCACACAGTGGAGTTCTGAAATTGCTAAAATACTTGGCAAAAATGTCGTAATTTTGAAAAAAATAAGAAAATCTCCAAGATTTGTCAAAATTAATAAAGTAAATCTAGGTATAGCCAAAAATGTTATTATTATAGATGATATAATCAGCACAGGCAGAACTTTAGTTGAAACACTCAAAATTGCCAAAGAGCAAGGAGCTAAGAATTTAGTTTGTATAGGTATACATGGCATATTTGCAGAAGGGGCTGATAAAAAGATTAGAAAATATGCTCGTTTAATAACTACAAACAGTATTCCCAATAAATATGCTAAGATAGATGTTTCTTCTGTAATTTCTGATGCGCTTAAAAATTACTCTTGATAATAAAAGTTTTATTTTTTGAATTAATTATAGAGAGCTTTGAATAACCCTTATTTTCAAATGGTTTTCAAAGCGATTCTTAGAGGATTTTTGGGGTTTTTCAAAATCCCCTATAGACTAGAATTATTTGAATTATGACTCAGCATGTTTAGGGCGTCGGAGGAGATCATATAAATAATCTTTTGGTATGTTATCATAAATTATATTATGATGCCATAATGTTAGTTTCAATTTTTGAGAATGCCTAAGATAATAATTTCAAACAAAGAAATAGGAAATAATATTTTTTCTCCCACCCAATAGGAGAGACGCGCGCAGTTTTCTTTTCAAGAAAACTAGATTGCAAAAACTTCGTTTTTGGATTTATAGGAGGATTTCCTTAGTCCTTCGGATAGATAGTCTCGCTTTCAGCGAGAAATTTAATTAAAAATAACTTAGTAGTAATCACAATATTAACTTTAAAATAGTAACACTTATAAACTTCTAAATATCCTTTTGTATATGAAAAAACAGTATGATGACTCAACTGCCGATATGAGAGAGACAGTTTTTTCTAAAAATATTCCCAATTTTGTCCATGAAAAGTTTTTAGATTATGTGGGAAAAACTCCAAATAGGGGTAGAATTTTAGATATTGGAACAGGAAATGGATATATCTTAAGAGAAATTAAAAAGAGATTTCCTGAGAGATATGAATTAATAGGTGTTGATTCTTCTCCTTCCATGTTAGAGAAAGCAAGATTAATTGATAAAACAATAGAATATTTGTTAGCAGATAACAATAATCTTCCCTTTAGGGATGGCCATTTTTCAACAGTTACAGCGAAAAATGTTACTCGCTTTTCAGCAGAAGAATTTGCAAGAGTTTTACAAGTAGGAGGATTATTTGTCTTTAGAGAATACGGACCAGGAAAAGGGTTAGTTGAAATTTCTAAACTCTTTCCGGATAGATTAATTAGATCTCGTGAGCTGGATTATTATGTTACCCAGTTAAATAAATCTGGATTTGAGAGTATCAATGTTGAAAGATTTACTATTCAAAGACAATATGCTCAAGAGGAATTGTTAAAGATTGTTCAAATGTTTCCATTTATTGAGAATATGGATGATTCAGATTTAGAAAAGATAAAATATCTTTTTAGAGGAAAAGAATTTATTAAAGTAACTTCCGATCCATTTATCTTAACAGCAAGGAGGAAAAAATGATAAGCTATGATACTTTAATTATTGGTGGAGGTCCTGCAGGAATGTCTGCAGCATTATTTGCACAAGGAGATGGATTAAATTTTAGATTGAGTGAAAAAGGGATTCCTTGCCAGTTTGTTGAAGAAACAATCAATACCAATTTTACTAATTTAGAAAATTATCTTGGTCTATATGATATGGACGGAACATCTGTGGCGCGAATTTTTAGAAAACATTTGGAAGATAGAAAAATTCCCCTATTTCACGAAGAAATAAAGGATATAAAACCTCTTGATAATCTTTTTTGTATAAATTCAGATAAAGGAGAGTACATGGCAAAAACGATTATTCTAGCTACGGGAACTAGACCAAGGGAATTAACAATTCCTGGAATAGAAAATGTTCTTGAAAGAGTTCATTATGGAATTAACAAAGATTTTTCTCACTATAAAAATCATGTTGCCCTAGTTGTTGGGGGAAGAAATTCTGGAGCAGTTACTGCAGTTAGATTAAAAGAAATTGGGGTAAACCCAATCGTAATAGAAAAATCATCTAAATCAACAGCTAAAACAAAATATTTAGAAAAACTGGACGAATTATCAATACCGCTATTAACAAATGCGAATCTTGAAAAAATTGTAGGCTTTCGAGGAATACAAGAGGCACATGTTACAATCAATAATAAATTAAAAATTTTTAATCCGATTGCTATATTTGGTTGTATTGGATATACTCCAAATAACAGAATTGCGGTAGATCTCGGATTACAATTAGATAAAGAAGGGTATATTGAAGTTGATAGAAAAATGCAAACCTCTATGGAAGGAGTATATGCGGCTGGAGATGTTAATGGCGGAGTTAAAATGATTGCTGTTGCATCAGGAGAAGGAGCAATAGCAGAATATTATGCTAATGGATATGTAAAATTAAAATGGAAAGAAGAATAGGAATGTTATTTGATTGTTTAAGGGCACCTTATGATGTAGCCCATATCTATCAGGTAGCTGTTGCTTTAGGAAATTGTGATTTATATTTATCAGGAAATAGTATTGATCCAAATCATAAAAAAATTGTTAGTAAAACAAGATCTTGGGGTATTGAGGAGATACCCTCTTTTAGAAAGTTTGAATCTTTGAAATCTGCAGCGGAGCATCTGCATCGAGAAGGGAAATATTTGATAGGGACATCTCCCAATACAGATAATGATCTCTATAATTATAATTTTACAAAGCATGATTCTGTTATTGTTTTTGGAACAGAATCTTCTGGATTAACTAAAAGAAAGTCTCTTTTACTTGATGATTTAATAAAAATACCCATGAATTCTGAATGTAAATTTCTAACATTGCCTACCGCAGTTCCAGTTATAGCTTATGAATTCTATAGGCAAATAAAGGAGGCTGGAAAATGAAATCTTTGGATGGAAAGGTATTGTATATTATAGGAACCGGAGCAAAGAAAATTACGCAGATTCCTCGTATGATACAGGAATTTGTTGGTGAAGGAGCAGAGATTTACACTATGATGTCTGATATAGGTAAACAGATATGTGATTCTGGTTTATCAGAATTTAGAATAAATAGAAATACGATTATTCAGGGTTATTCAGGAGAAGGAGAAGCTTTACCTTTAGAAGATATGGTTTTAGTTGCACCTTGCACTTTCAATACTTTAAATAAAATTGCGGGAGGTATTGCAGATACTTATCCATTAACAATAGCTGCTACAGCAATAGGAGCTGGAAGAAATGTTGTAATTGCTCCCGCTATGAATGGAGACTTATGGTATCATCCTATTATGCAAGAATCAAGAAAGAAATTAGAACAGTGGGGCTGTAAAATTGTTTGGCCAGAGATTACCCCCGAGAAAGTTACAATGGCTCCAATTGAAAAAATCGCTGATACAGTGTATCACATTTTATCTGGAACGCGATATGATTCTGAACAAGTTGAAAGAACCATTGATTTTGATAGATTAGTTGATAACCATTATACTGAATTTAGGGAAGTCGGTCAAGAATTAGTTGATATTGATTTAACAAGAGGAACTGGGGGTTGTTTAAGTAAAAAAGTAAACGAAGGAATTTTGGTTTCAGCGAGTGGATCTCAAGTTGGAAGTTTATCTAAACAAGACATTTCCTTAATAATAAAAGTTGAAAATGAAAAGATTCATTGGATGGGATATAAAAAACCATCTTCAGAATCTCCATTACTTTCTGAGTTATATCAAAATTTCTCAGAAGCAAATGCGATCATCCATAGTCATTGTCCAAGAATTACCTATGATAGTAAAATGCAAAAATACTCGATTCCTAATTATGTTCGAGCAGGTTGTTTTGGTGAAGGAAAGAAAATCGCAAATGTTATCTCGGATAATGAGGGTTTTGCAATTTTAAGACTTCATGGGGAATTGGCTGTTGGAAGTTCATTACAAGAGGTATATCAAAAATTAAAAACAAAGATGGAGGAAGCACATGAAAGATAAGTTAACAACATTAATTGCAGGACCTACTGATAGAACAAAATTATTTAGATTTGGAAGCATTGCTCCAGCAGAATACCAAAATTTTATAGGTAAAAGGGCTGGTATACTGGCAAGGTATATACCTCAAATAAATATTATCCCTGATGATGGAGTTCCTTTGGATATTGCCAGAGCTTATAAAAATTCAGGAGGTGAGAATGTTGTAGGTTATGTACCAAAGGGTGGAATAAGAAAATTAGAAAAATATTTCCAATATTGCGATAAGATAGAAGAATTTGATACTGGGTGGTCAGGGCTTAATACTTGCCTTAGTTTAAAAGGAGATATTATTGTTGTTTTCGGTTTCTCACCAGGAACATTGGTTGAAGTAGTATATACAAAATATCACAAAAAATATCTAGATAGAGATGTGCCAGTTATAATTGACAGAACTACAATTGATGGGAATATGCCTCCAGAATTACTGGACGAATTAAGTATAAGGTACTTTTCTACAAACGATGAATTATCAAAAATATTGGAGGGGTATAAAAAATGAGAGGGCTATATGTGGGGAGATTTGATCCATTTCATTTAGGTCATCTTAAGGCTCATGATTTGTTATGTAAAATCGTTGATGAAGTTAAAATTGGTATTGGTGCACAAAGAGAAAATGATTTTTTAACTATAGAAGAAAGAATAAAAGGAGTTTATGAAAATACAGGAGTCCAGCCAGTTGAATTAGAAGATTTGGAGAGTAATCATCCTTTATATTGGGACTGGGGAGAGTATGTTCTGGGGAGGATTGAATATGTAGAAATAGTTGCTACAGGGAATGACTATGTTAGAGATGATTTTACTAAAAAGAATATTCCTGTTTTATGGCTACCGAGGTATGATAATATAAGTGGGACCATAATTAGAAATAAAATTAGTGAGAAAGATGATTCTTGGAAATTATTAGTTCCAGAAAAAACAAAATTATTGATATTAAACTCTGTAAGATATAAGGAAACAAAATGAAACTTTATCAAGATTTAGCAAAAATGTATGATTTACTCTATTCATATAGAGATTATGGTAAAGAAGCAGATTTTTTAATTAGAAATCTTGCTAAGCGATGTAGCCCAAGATTATTAGATGTAGCTTGTGGAACAGGGGTTCATCTTGACGCATTGAGAAAAAGATTACCTTCAGCTATTTTGGAAGGGATTGATTTAAACCAAGGAATGCTTGATGTTACTAAAGAAAAATCTTTGGATGCTGGATTGACACAAACAGATATGAGGAATTTTGATTTGGGTAGAAACTTTGATTTAGTCTATTGTTTATCTAGTTCTATTCAATATAATTTATCTCAAGAAGATTTTAAAAGAACTGTTGATTCAATGAGAAATCATGCTGTTGGAGGAAAGGTGGTATTTGATTTAGCATACTACGTTGAGAGATGGAAAGAAGGATATACAAATATAACTGCAAATAGTGATGGAAGATTTGATGTTGCTGAGCTTTACACTTCACATTCAAGTGATGGTTTTTCATATTGGAATCCACTGTATCTAATTAAAGATAAAAAAACTGGCAGAATGGATATGCATGTTGATAAGCATAAAATAAAATTATGGAGTGTCTCAGAAGTTAGAGATATTTTATCTTCACAGGAAATTCCTTTTAAATTAAAAAGAGGATATTCTGAAGTTGAAGATGAAAATGGAGTTCCAATCTTCATTTTAGAAGGAATTAAAAAAGAATAAATATTTATAATAAGATGAAAAGAAAAATATTAACTTTTGTTGTGAATGGCAGGAAATTTTTAGCTTTGGAAATGACCAAACATCCTGAACATGCTCCAGAAGGAGGATGGTTTGTTGTAACTGGAGGTGTAGAAGAAAATGAATCCTCTGAAGATGCAGTTGCTCGGGAAGTTTTTGAAGAAACAGGACTAAACATAGAAGAAACAATTTTCTTAAATTGGAGTTCTATTTACGAATGGAGTGGAGAATTATGTGAAGAACAGAATTTTATCTCTTTTGTTAAACCTGGGGAGGTTATTTTGAATGAAGAGCATTCAAGGTATGAATGGTTAAATCTTGATGAGTTTATTAAAAAAATTAATTGGGATGACGATAAAGAATTATTAAAAAAGGTTCTAGAAAAAGCACTTAACAAAGAAAAACACTTTGATAAGATAACTATTAAAGATTATAGGAGAAAAAATGAATAATTTAGCCATTGCTGTGATGAATTTAGCAAATGAAACTAATGTTGGTGGTTTAATTAGAACTGCTAACGCAGCAAATATTAAAGAAGTGGTTATAGTTGGAAGAAAAAAATGGAATAAGGGTGCTGCCACAGGAGCACATTCAAAGATCAACGTTGTTAAAATGAGAACTTCAGATGAATTTATTGAATATTGTAAGGAGCATGATTATAATATTGTATCAATTGAAATAGGCAATGATTCTAAGAATCTTTTTGATTACAGATATCCAAACAATCCGATGTTAGTTATTGGAAATGAAGGAACAGGAGTTCCACAAAAAATTCTTGAGAATTCTATTGATAGAATTTATATCCCTCAATACGGAAGTGTTGAATGTTTAAATGCTGCGGTTGCAGGAAGTATTGTTATTTATGATTGGATTAAAAAGAATAATTCTTGTAAAGAATTAGATACAATAGATAGAAAATTTGATATTTACAAATTCCAAAAATAGCGACTTCTTTTTAGAAAAAAGAAGCAAAAAGACGGAAATCCCCCTTTTCTTTTTTTAGGAAAAAAAGAAACAAAAAAAGCGCGCGTCTCTCTAATACATGGTCCACCCAAAAAAATATTATTTCAGAATTATATAAAACGGCATTCTCAAAAACTTTGATTTTTTGCCTTCAGCATCGTTGCATTAAAATCTCGTCCTCATTTCATTCAGAGAATAGAACAGGGCTTAAACGGTTCCGAAACCTTGCAGGTTTCTCCACCCAAATTGCTCGCCACTCAAAAATTTTCCATCTCTGAAGCTCATTGGGTTGCCTATTCGCTTCGAGGGAAAATTTTTAGGAGGGCTCGCAACTTCGGTTAAGCTCGATGTTAGTTTCAATTGAGAAAAAGCGCTAAATCATAGGAAGTGTCTCAGTTTGATATAATACTTTTTCACCTTTGGGTTTAAGTTCACCATCAAGCATGTTTCCATACTGAATCTCAAACCTAAACCTATGCAATCCTGGCAGGTAGGTTCTTGTAGAAGGCATTACTTTTACTCTATATACACCGCTACCTTCTGGCATCTCTTCGTGCCTTAAGTGATCCATTCTTCGTAAATCTGTATTTAATTCTACTCGAATTTCAGGATTGTTCATATCAATTTCTGTTGTATCAAGTATTCTTGTTAGCATAGGTTTAGGTGATAATAGTGAACTTATAAAGTTATCGCGCCTTTTCTCAACTCGAGATTTTTCCCTTCGGGAACGTTGCACTCTCCTTTCAGTTGGACGACATAACAGACATTAAACGGCTCAAGTCTTGCAGTCTTTCAGCCAATATTTGCTGTCGCAAATATCTTTCAATGCCATATGTCCCAATAAGATTTTAATCTCTTATTTATTCACATTAATATGGATTTAATTAAATTAAGCTCAAAAGAAATCGAACCAAATCCAATAATTATTGAAGCATTAAAATACATAAATGAAAACAGCTTGTTTAAAGATAAAATTGCAAAGGTTTTGGATATCGGTGCTGGAGATGGAATGGATTCTATTTTTCTAGTCAAAAATGGATTTAACGTTACAGCAATAGACTCATCATCTTATTCCATACATAAAATTAATCAACTGGCAAAGATCCATGCTATAACAATCAAATCTGCAAAATTTGATGCAATAACTTTTCCTTTTGAAACCTCAAGATTTGTATTTGCGCAACCCTCCTGCTTCAGTTCGAGAGCAAGCAAATCAAATCTTGATGGTGCTCAAGAACCCGAACACGCCCCGGACTTTAGTCCGAGGGTTCTTGACAACTACGATATAATAATATGTATTAATGTTTTACATCTAATAAAACTAGAAGAAGCTACAGAGTTAATTAAAAAAATGAAAATGTACACTTCAGTAGGAGGCATGAATATAGTTAGCTTATATATAAATGATGATAGTCCTCTAAATAACTTAGAAAGTTTTTATACTGATTGGAAAATCATACATTTAAATAAAAGTTTTCATAAAGTGAAAAAAAACAAAATACTCCTAGAGTTTATCGCCGTGAAGAAATAAGCTTCAAAGCCGATTTCGCAATGGAAGAAGAGTCAATTCCATACTTTCTTAATAATTCTTCAGATTTACCAGAATGAGGTATTTCTCTTATTGAAAGATTAATAACTTTAATTCCACTTTTTTCTAAATCACCATAAAGCATTTCACCAATCCCTCCTTCAGTATAATGATCTTCACTTATTACAATTCTATTTCCATGTTTTTTAATAAACTTAATTAATTTTCTTGCATTTAATGGTTTTATGCAATAAAGGTCAATTACAGCCGATTCTATATTTTTATTTTTCAATATTTCATGGGCTTTAATAGATTCATGCAATGTAATTCCAGCCCCCAACAAAACAACCTTATCATTTTTACTTTGGCTTATAATTTTGAATTCTCCCAATAGAAATTTTTCTTTAGAAGAATAAATTATAGGTGTCTTAGGACGGGATGTTCTTAGGTATTTAACAGAAGGTTTTTTAATTGAAGCTGCTAAATAAGTCAACTTTTCAGTTGATATAGCATCTGATGGATAAAAGATGATGCTATTAGGTAAATCGCGAAACATACCTATATCTTCTAAACCCATTTGTGAAGCTCCATCCTGTCCAATTGAAACTCCTGCATGAGAGCCGCATACTGTTATAGATGCATTGGATAATGATGACATACGGAGTTGATCATGAGCCCTCGATAAAAATGAGGCGAAACTCGAAGCAAAAACATTGAAGCCCTTTAATGATAACCCTAAGGAAAGAGAAATCATATTTTGTTCTGCTATAAATGATTCTATAAATTGCCTAGGCGCAGCAAACTTTGCCTTTTCTGCAAAAGTAGAATTACTGACTTCAGCATCAACAACAATTACTTTCTTATTATTTTTAGCTAAGTTAGTAATTGCATTTCCATATGCTTCTCTTGTAGCAAGACTTATACTTTGAGCATAGTTAGTTAAAGAAGGAATTTTTATAATCTTAGATTTTTCATTTTGACTTTTTAATATTGGTTTTCTAATTTCAATTTCAGGAAAATCGCTTATTGGGATTTCGTCAAGTGCTCTTTCAAGTTCATATCTATTAAGAACACGCCCGTGCCATCCTTCTTTATTCTCTATGAATGAAACTCCCTTGCCTTTAATTGTTTTGGCAAAGATTGCAAATGGTTTTTTAGCTTTTTTTGATTGTTTCAATGCAGATATAATTTGAGCAATATTGTGTCCATTCACAATCTTGACATCCCATCCAAATGACTCAAAACGTTTAGCATATTTGGCAGTATTCCAGCCGACCATTGTCTCCCCTCTCTGTCCAAGTCTATTGACATCTACAATTGCACAAAGATTATTAAGATTATAATAAGATGCCAACTGTAATGCTTCATAAATTTCTCCTTCTGCAATTTCACTATCTCCAAGCAATACGAATGTTCTATAATCTTTATTATTTAGTTTTGCTGCAAGTGCCATTCCAAGTCCAATAGATAATCCCTGCCCTAGTGAGCCAGTTGCTACTTTCACCCAACCATCAAAAGGAATAGGATGTCCTTCAAGACGACTTGAGATTTTTCTATATGAAAGTAAGGCATCTTTAATACATCCAGCTCTAAAAAGAGCAGAATAATATATTGCAGAAGCATGCCCCTTGCTTAAAATAAACTCATCATTATTAGGATTTTCAGCATTTAAAGGATCAAATCTCATTTCATGAAAGAATAATGCAGCCATGATATCTGAACATGAAAGGCAAGAAGAAGGATGACCGCTGCCCGCTTCAGAAGTCATTTTTAATGTATCAACTTTAATAATATTTGAAATTTCTCTGATTTCTTTAACCTCTTTTTGAAATGCCATTTTATTACCTTATTTATTATTTATCTCACAAATTACAAGGCATAGAGGTATAAAAAGCTAAGTTTTTTAGTATTGCATGATTTTTTTCTTCTGATGAAAACAATTCAAATAGTTAATGCTGATGCTCTAAATTACCAAATTCTCGAATTATTTCTTGAAGTCCATTGTTATAAAGCTCTAATCGCTCAAGAAGATATCCTCGTGCCTGCGAAAGTTTCTTAATTTGCTCCTCAATAATTTTTTTCGTTTCATTAATGCTCTTTTTGACTAATACGTTAGCTCCTGCATGAACTAGAATTTTCTCTTCAATTAATTGTGATTTCACATAAAGGCCTTTTCCCAAAGTAGAATATGATTCTTTGCATTCTTTATTATCGACATGGCCAAGAGAAGATAAATTCTTGCTTAAAGTATCAAGTTCAAAAATTTCTTTTTCTAAATATTCTATTTGCTGTGCTGTTTCTTGAGAATTTTTCTCAAATAATGAAGCTTGCATTACTAGCTCTTGTTCTCTTTGTTTGTCCATAATTATTTCAGTAAAGAATAGGTTTTAAAGCTTTTTATTTTCTTTTTCCTTCTTTCTTCATCCTCTTTTTTTATTTCCCAGACTTCTATTTTTTCAAAGAAAAATTTCTGTGAAGATAAAACTATATGACTCAGTTTTTGCTTTTTCATCTCAGCGATAATTCTTATTTTAGGAGTTAACGAAGATATAACTATCAATGAAACACCTTCAGTTGTTAAATGTTTATTCAAAGATTTTAAAAATCTGAGAATAATCTCATCGCCTTTCTTGCCCCCAGATGTAATTCTACTGCTCTCCGAATCTTCTCTTTTATCTCTAGGAAGATAAGGAGGATTGAAAATAATTAGGTCAAATTTATCTTCAATATTAGAAAATAAATCGGACAAAATTGCTTTAATATCTCTATCTCTAAGATGCTTTATTACTTCATGATTTATATCACTTGCAAGAATAGATTTAGCTCCAGCATTAAGAGCAGCTTTTGCTTGTATTCCATCTCCAGAACCCATATCTAAAACTTTCTTATTTTTAGCATATTTCTTAACTTGCTTTGCAAGCATCAAAGAATCTTCTAAAGGTAAATAAATCATATAATAATTTCATAACTTAAGTTATTAAAGTTTCTTCTACCAAATAAAATACTAATAATATAACATATAAAACTAATAATTTAAAAATTATTCCTCAAAAAGCTCCCTGAAAGATTTATGCAACTGGCGCTGATTCAAACAGCGCTAATATTTTATCTTTAAAGATAATTGTAGCTATTACTGCCCCAACTAGTAACAATAAAACTGCGATAAAAATTATAATTTTTGTTTTCTTTGAACTCTTTTGTTTTACCAAAGAATCTATTTTTTGAGATTTTTCTAGAGAGGGTTGTTGTATTTCCTGTTGAGAGGAATTAAAAGGTGATGAAAAACTTGGCGATGTTTGATTCATAAAATTATTCGTTGATTGTGATGAAATCTCTGATTTCTGAGAAACAGCAGGCATAGAATCTATATTTGAATACTTTTGCTGTTGAGTTTGCTGCGACGATTGTAATGTCATAACTTGAGGAGAGATAGATTTATCTCCAGAACTCTGGGTATCTTGCGATGTCATATTAGTTGCCCCATAACCCATTGCATTTGCAGCCTCATTTACCTCAACAGGATTATATCCAGCATTTATAAAAGTCTGGACAGCATCTTTTAACGATGATCCTCGGTCTATAGCATTTTTCAAACCAGATTGTATTTCATCTTTCATGTTAAATTTAACATCTGCCCATTTTGCAATATATGGACTGATTTATTTAATTTATACCCCATTTCAATTGCAAGAGACGCGCCAGCTGTTAATTTTCTTACATCTCCATGCGATGGAATAACGTGTTCTGGCTTTAAAAGGTTTATTAAATCTCTTAAATCCTCCCTGCCCCCATGTCCGCTTGTATGAACATTATCAAAAATTCTGACATGATGTTTTTTCAATCTTCTTTCCAGTTGCTGCCTATTTTCTTCATTTATAGGAGTAGGTATTGTCTTAGAAGAAAATATAACATTATCATTTTGATTAAGACGCATAGGTAATTGGTGTCGTGCTATACGATCTAAAATTGAACCAGGCTCGCCCTGATGACCTGTACAGACTAAGAGATATTTATCTCTATTTTTATTTACCTTCTTTAAAATATTCTGTAGTTGTTTCTTATAGCTCAACAATTGAATTTGATTGAAGAATGGAAGCTTAATTACTCTATTTGCGGCAGTTACATATTTAATTAAACTTCTTCCGACAAATATCACTTCTCGGTTAAGCCTTCTGCCAAACTCGCTTATAGTTTTTAATCTGGCTATATGAGAAGAAAAAGTAGTAATCACAATACCGCATTTTTTGTTATCCGTTGTAAATAAAACATCTTCTAATAATCCCTTAGCAATTTTCTCTGAGGGAGTTTTCCTATCATCTGGAGCATATAAACAATCTACAACCAAAGCCTTGATTCCTATCTTAGATAATTCTTTAAGCCGGGGATAATTTGGTTTATCGCCCAATACAGGCGTATTATCTAATTTATAATCATTAGCATACATTACAACACCATAGGGGGTATGAACTGCCAAAATAGCGCTTTGTAAAGTTGAATGTGTAATATTTATAAATTCAATTTTGTAGGTATTGCTTTTGCCTCGTAAATTATAAGATCCATTTACAGTGATAGGAATTATTCTATTATTAATTTTTTGATTTGAATCTTCCATTAATACTTTTAATACTTCCATTGTAAAAGGCGTGCCCATAACCGGAGCGTTATATCTCGGAGCAATGTATGGAACAGCACCCACATGATCAAGATGAGCGTGAGAAATTAATATTGCTCTAACTTTCTGTCTCAATCCATGTTTCTCGAGATATATATCATCAGGCAAGGCTCCAAGATTCCTCATGCTCTTTTCTGTTGGAATTTTTTCTCTTTCAGATACTCCAACAATTGCAGGAAGAAAAAGACCAGCATCAAACAATATAACATCTTCATCCACTTCTAATGCAGTCATATTCTTACCAACTTCATTATATCCGCCAATTGTGTGTATTTTTATCACCATATTAAATCTTTCTTAAAATGTTATAGAAAAGAGCATTTAAATAGGTTTTCGATTTATATCTTCCAGATATTAAATATTCAACTTGACTTTAAAAAAAGAAAAATTTATAATCTTAAATTAACAAGTCTTTAAATGGAACAAAAATTACTTCACGAAAAGCACAAAAAACACAGAAATATTTTGTATTTTATAGTTTTTATTCTCCTTATATTGCAGTTAGTATCGTTTATTTCTTTGAGCAGCCAGGTTTCAAAAGTCAGTAATCAGCTCGAAGTGCAAAGAATTGCAAATTTTCGGTCCATTGAAAACTTAAGTTATTTTTTCTCAGGTATTATAGATGATAATTCTGCAAGAAGTCAACAGGCAATTACTGAACTTTCCCTCACATTAGCTAAACAAGAATCAAGTTTAAGCAAAGAAATATCATTGTTAAAATCCTCAGGCGGGGACTTTTCTGGAATAATTGATGAAGTAATAAAAGGAGTGGTTAGCGTTGGAACAGATAAATCAATGGGGAGCGGTTTCATTATTGATAAAGAAGGGTATGTTGTAACTAATCAACATGTTATCTCAGGAGCAAAAAAGATTGCAGTTCTCACATACGATAAACAGGTTATTGCAGCAAAATTAATAGGGTCTGATATTAATAGAGATATTGCACTGTTAAAAATTGAAGGAGAATTTAATTCACTCGACTTAGGAGATTCAGATAATGTTCAACCAGGCAGAAAGGTAATTGCTATCGGCAATCCTTTAGGACTTTCATTCACAGTAACTCAAGGTATTGTCTCTGCAGTAGATAGAGATGGACCTAATGGTGCACAAGAGTATATTCAGACCGACGTCTCTCTTAATCCTGGAAATTCTGGGGGCCCGCTTATAGATATAAACGGCGAGGTTATAGGTATTAATAACTTTAAAGTTGGTGGAGCTGAAAGTCTTGGCTTTGCTCTTGAGAGCAATGTAGTAAAAAAAATTGCGAATGAAATAGCCAATACAACAATTATTAATTAACTTTTTTACCTTAATGTATAAATAATAATTTTATTCCAATTAGAATAAAATTGTCACGAAAAGTTATAAATGCTTTTTCTCTCTAAAATCTATGTACCAAAAAACTAAAGAACTAGAATTAGAAACTCTTTTTGTTCATGGAGGCGAGCATCCTGATCCTTTAACTGGCGCACTTGCGCCCGTACTCATTCGGAGTAAAACTTACAAGCAGCCTGAATTTGGAAAGAAAGCCAGATGGGAATATGCGCGCGGACAAAATCCTACTCGCTCGTTGTTGGAAGAAAAGTTAGCTGCACTAGAAGGGAGAGGTTATGCAAGTGTTTTTTCTTCAGGTCTCGCTGCAGAAACTATGATATTTATGACGCTCTTACCTGGAGATAACATTATAATCCCCAAGGAAGTATACGGAGGCACATTACGTTTATTCAACAATATCTTTGTTCCTTACGGAATTAATTATTCTCAGACAGATTTTTCTTCAGAGAATAATATAGAACAAGCGATCATGCCAAAAACAAAATATATGTTTATCGAAGCGCTGACAAATCCCTCATTAAATGTTATTGATTTATCTCTAATGCAAAAAGTTTCAGAAAAAACCTCTATTCCTTTCATTGCAGATATGACATTCTCCCCTACCTGCTCAATAAGAGCCTTTGAATATGGAGCAAAAGCTATTGTGCAAAGTTTAAGCAAATATATCTCAGGGCATAATGACGTAATTGGAGGAGCGATTATTACAGAAGACCCTATTCTTAACGAAAAACTTAAATTTCTGCAAAAAACAGTTGGCGCAATTCTGTCTCCTGACGAGTGTTATCGAACTATTCAGGGAATTAAAACCCTGCACTTGAGATGGGATTATGTTAGCAAAAGCGCATTAGAAGTTGCACAATATCTTGAAAGTCATGAAAAAGTTGCCCGCGTTCTTTATCCGGGATTGTCTAGCCATCCTTCGCATAAGATTGCACAAAAGCAGATGAAAAACAGCTTTGGTGGCGTGCTTTCATTCGAGCTCGCTCCAATGAAAGCTGAGTCTATGTTAAAAGCATTTGTTGATGCTGTCCAAGCAAGAAACACAATTACTTATGGAGAAAGCCTTGCAAGTCCTGAAACCCTGCTCGCTTATCCCTGTACTATGAGCCATGGCTCTCTTTCAGATAAAGAAAAAGAAACTTGCGGCATCTCAAAACGTTTCTTCAGGCTCTCGCTCGGCTTTGAATCGCCACGTGATATCATCGCAGACCTCGAACAAGCTCTGCAACTTATTTCTTAATGAAAGTAATATAAATTACTAACACAATTGTCCTATTTTAATATTCCAATAGGAATATTTTTATCACAAAAATATTTATATAAGAAATAATTATATGATGTATGAACACTACACAATTTGAAGATGAGATTGAAGACATTTATCAATTAAATGGACCAGTAGAACATAAAACCTTGACATTGAATTCCATTCTTTGGCAATTCAGAAGGGAAAGAGTTGAAGTTTTTACAGAAGAAGAGGTTCTTCTCAATTCTGAGATTTAATAACAGAAAAAATAATATCAATATCCCCTCCACTTTCTAAATCTAAGAATTCTTTTAATAATGAAAAATGCAATCACGCCAAAGATTATAATTGTAGAAACAATATATAAAAGAGGTCTGTTTATATTGTCGAGTAAAGCGAAACCAGTAACAAACTGAGAACTATCATAGACAAAAAACTCTTCAACGAAGTTAATATCTGCTCCTGCTTTCTTGGCTGCAACTTTTAACAGCTCATTTCTTGCCTTCGAAACATCTAAAATAACTGAAAAATTCTTTTCCTCAAGATCTATATCATAACTATCTTCTTTTTCTGAGATAACTTCTCCATCTTCATTTGTAACCATAAATAAAATTCTCTCTCTAGAATCAGTTTTTCCGGTAATACTAAAATTAACCGTAAGCTCGTTTTTTGTCAATAGAGTCATTTCTTTTATATTAATAAAGAAACCATGTGGTATTACTATCGCTTCAAATGACAAGTCAGCATTTTTCTCCAGGCACTCAAGTCTTAGTTGGACACTATAATTTGTCGTTGCATTAATAGGTGCTTGTAATCTGAATAAATAATCAGCTATCTCTCCAATATTAATATTCTTCAAATCATCTGATTCTATCCAATTGAGGTATTCACCAATCCCAATAAGTTTGCATTTATTCAAGAAAGTCTTGCCAGTATTTTTTACACTAAGTTCAAGTATCTTAACCTCTCCTGGATAAATTAGGACATCATCAAGCTTTGAGAATTCAATATTTTTCTCTTCAGAAACTTTTTTATTTATTATTATGCCGCTTCCTCCCCCGCCAGAACTCTCGCTAGATCCTCCACCACCCCCTCCACCACCTCCCCCGCCAGAACTCTGTGGACTGACAATAATTGCTCTGCTCTGACTTCCATCAGTATAATTCTCATCGCCAGCAAAATACGCAGTTACAGTATGATTTCCAACAGTGGAAAATAATTTAGATATATACAATGGAGTTAAACTGTAATTAATAGATTCTCCATTAATAGTTAAATTTATCTCTCCATTTGAAGGAGAATTCAATGTCGCATTGATAGCAACTTCTCCTCCAGAACTAGGCAGGGTAACATCAGCCGCAATATCATTCAAAGTCAAATTAATTACTGGATTAGCCTTATTTACAGTTAAAGTTCCAGTTACGCTCGCGCTAGTATAATTTTGCGTCTGCGCAGAAGTACATGCATAATTATAAGAGCTCGACGCGAGAATTCCAGTATCTGGATTTGCAACAAATGTATTATTTCTTGTCAATACAGTAGCAGATTCTACATTATTAGCAGAACAACTCACAGTTGTCGTTGTTCCATAATTAACTGTCCAGCTAGGAGTAATTGTAAAGAACAATGCAGCTACTGCTCTATCAACAGTGTAGTTTTGAAGAGGAGAAGACACTAAATTTCCAGAACTATCATTTGCCCACCATCTATAGCTATAGCTAGTAACAGCAAGTTTAGTGAAATTAATATAATACTCATTTCCATTTTTACTGATATTTCCCTTATTATAACTATAATTAACATTACTTATCTGGAATATGACTTCAGAAATTCCAATATTATCTGTCCAAGTAGCATTAAATTGATATACTTTTGTAGGAGAATAAATTGTTGGTGAAGTAGGTATGGCGCTTAAGTTAGAAAACTGTGGAGAATTCTGATCAACAACTGTAATAGTGTGAGTTTTATTTACAGTGCTATAATTTTGGCTTGTCAATATAGAAACTCTCCAAACTCTGTTTCCAAGAGTACTATAATTCTTTACTATAAATATAGAAGAGCTGTTTCCAACCAAAGCACTATTTTCATAAAGCTGAACTAATGCTCCCAGAGGCGACAAAGACGAAGCATTGACATTAAAATTAGCACCAGCACTTACAGATATATCAGAATCAAATCCGTTTATAAGTAAGTTTAATTCTGGAGTTGCTTTTGTTATATTTAGCAAGAAAGTTTTATTTACAGCGCTGTAATTCTGATTTCCACTAAACACGGCACTGTAATTATATAATCCAACAGCTAATATCAATATTTCAGATAATAAATCGCTGTTGTTAGCCACAACAATTCCATTCTTTTTTAGTTCAATAATCAAATTAGAATCACTAATAATCGCAGTAATATTGCTAGTATTACCATAAACTTGGCTTTGATTTCCTTCATTGCCGTTAATATATAGATTTAATTGAGGTATAGCCTTATTTATAGTAAGATTTCTACTGACACTTGCAGCACTATAATTCTGCCCTCCGCTTGTATTAAAAACATAAACATAGATTCCAACTCCTAGAACACCTATATCAGATACTGTTTCTCCTGATCCAAGAGATAAATTATTCCTAAATAAATTATACGTTAAATCTCCCCCACCGATATTTCCATTAAATCCAGTTGTATTTGTCCCTGTTCCATAAGTAGTAGTCTTATTTGCAGGCGAGCCATCAATAACTAAATTTAAAGTCGGAGACGCTCTTGTCACGTTCAAAAACAATGTCCTTGAAGAACCGCTCACATTCTCGCTTTCTAGAATAATTGCCGTATAATTATAAATTCCAGCACCAAGAACATTAATTTCATTTCCACCAGCAATTAACTCTCCATTTTTGTATAAAGATGCACTGCCATTAAATCCAATAATCGTTACATTAATTTGTGTTCCATAGGCAATAGACAAATTTTGATTTTTGTTTCCATTTATATAAATATCAACAGCGCTTCCTGTCTTTGTAACGTTAATAATCTGTGTACTACTAGAATTTAAATTTCCAAATGAATCATTAGCGTACGATATCCAATAGAAAGTGCCAGCACCTATGCTCGTGTTAAACCCATATTTATTGCTTGCTATTAAATACATGCTGTAGTTTCTATCGCTCCCAGAGAAATTACTCTCAAACCAAACTCTGCTTACTGAATTAGAATCACTCCAGCTAACATTAAACGATGATAAAACATTTTCAGAGTAAACTGCAGGATTTCCAGATTGAATGTTGCTCCATGAAGGAGGAGTGCTGTCAATTGAAAAAGATATGCTGCTAAAGTTTACATTTCCAGCAGAGTCATTTGCATAAATTTGCAGCGCATGGCTTCCCTCGCTTAATCCAACAATGCTTGCCGTAGAACATCCAAGGAGAGTAGCTGCAGGACTTTCGTCTAATACATACCAACATTTATCTATTGCATTATCATCGCTCGCCGTATAATTGAGAAATACAATTGAAGAAGTATAGGTCTTATTTTCAGGGCTAATAATATTAATAGTTGGAGGAATAGTATCGAGAAGAGCATAGTTAATGCTAACATTAAACAAACTAGCCGTCAAATCAGCCTCCTGGGTTGAAAAGTAAATTTTATACTGGAAATATCTTCCAGTTAGATTAATGTTATTAGATAAATTATAGAAGTAGCTGTTAGAAGTTCCATTTTCTCCGACAAATTCTTCGTTAGTGCACAAAGAAGAACAGTTTCTAACTTGAAAACTGATGTTAGTCCTTAACAAAAGTGCAGTCATTCCTCTAGCAGCCCCATTACCGCCGTTATAAGAATCATTTACTTGCGTCCACGTTGTGCCGTTATTACTAGATCTAAACACTATCCCTTGTGATTGACCAGCAATTACATATAAATTATTTAAAGAATCCCCGGCCCCAGCAAACAAATCATTGCTGGCAAAAGTGTTATTAACTTTTATCCAGCTAACTCCGGAATTAGAAGATTTCCATACTTCTTTGTTCGAGTTAGCAATAATGTATAAATTCGCTGATGCATCTGAAAACATATCTTGTGTATCTCCTGTTCTGCCATAACTAGAATTCTTTAAAATCCAAGTAGCTCCAGAATTAGAAGAACTATAAACTTTTCCTTGTGCATCTACTGCGAAAACAACATTGCTTTTGTTGATAGTCATTCCTCTAGCAGCCCCATTACCGCCGTTATAAGAATCATTTACTTGCGTCCACGTTGTGCCGTTATTACTAGATCTAAACACTATCCCTTGTGATTGACCAGCAATTACATATAAATTATTTAAAGAATCCCCGGCCCCAGCAAACAAATCATTGCTGGCAAAAGTGTTATTAACTTTTATCCAGCTAACTCCGGAATTAGAAGATTTCCATACTTCTTTGTTCGAGTTAGCAATAATGTATAAATTCGCTGATGCATCTGAAAACATATCTTGTGTATCTCCTGTTCTGCCATAACTAGAATTCTTTAAAATCCAAGTAGCTCCAGAATTAGAAGAACTATAAACTTTTCCTTGTGCATCCACCGCTAATAAATATTCTTTCTTAGGTAGAAAACCATTCCAGCTTAGATTTGTCCATCTGGAAAGCGAATTAGCATCGAATATTCTGCTGGTAAATGTTCCAGTGAGATTACCATTAACTAGAATAACAGCACTGCCATTATATGTAGTATTAGTATAGGTGCCGTTATTAAAATCTCCCTGAGTTGCATCATAAAATTGTAATGCGTTAGCAAAGAAAATTGAAAAAATTATCATTAAAAACATACAAACAGCATATTTATTTTTGTTTTTTAGAGTTGATCTCATAATTATTTCTATTTTTTTAGACAGCATAATAGCATTTTCTTCACAATACTTTCTAAAAGTGTCATATATTTTAGAATCAATACTCAAAGTCACCTTCTTTTTAGTCATTACAAATAACTAATATTCCAACCTTATAAACTTTTCTTTTTCTATATTTCTGCTTATTTCTCTATAATCCCATATATTTCTCTGTAAATATATGGATGTATAATTATGTTGAGTTAAAGTAGAAATATCAGGCTAATATTTCTTTGACAAATCATCAAAATTATTAGCGTCGTCCGTTTTTCTTAAGAAGCACAATTCCTTTATTGGTTATTTGCATAGGCACTGGCCCTCTCATATGATTTGTTCTTCGCATCTTTACAATTCTTATAGCCCTATCAGATACGCCTCCAAGGCCAGAAGAATGTAAATGAACTAAACTATCGCTAAGAAACTTAACATGATTAATACCATCATCAGCAGAAGACACTATTCCTATCTCTTCTACATCACCAGTAGTAGTCTCAGCAGACAATAAAGTGGTAACATCAAATCTTTTCAAAAGAGAAGTCATATCAACTAACATCATTCTAATTTTAGAATCTTTCTCTTCAGATTTTCCAAAAAGATTAACAGGATCAAAACAAATTCTTTTAACATCATATCTTGCTATTAAAAAAGTGAGTTCTTTTTTTAATTCGCTCAAAGTAGTATAAGGAGATATTTTTACAATTTTAATTTCATTATTTTTATCATGTTCTTCAATAGTTAATCCAACTTTAAGCCCATCTTTATACAATTCCTGAACATCCTCTTCAAAACTGACATATACTCCATTTTCTTTATAGAGGGTTACTCCATTATATAGAAATTGTAAAAGAAAAATTGTTTTCCCGCTTCCAGGTCCTCCAACAATGCAATTAACACTATTTCTCACAAAACCTCCTTCACAAAGATCATCAAAGCCTTCAATTCCTGAATGACAACGTTCACTATCCATATTATCCTCTTTAATTTAAACTTTCTCTCCGAAATACAATATATACTTTGACCTATATAAATTTATGCATGTCTTGAGCTGTAAAGTTAACGGCACCCAATAGTCAAGTTTTTAAATTTTGGGTGTTAGATGGCTTTGCGTACATATTATCTAATCTTATTGAAATAAGATAATCTTGCTCTATTG
>JBBSYK010000021.1:0-33991 GCA_038045285.1 Nanobdellota archaeon
CAAGATTATCTTATTTCAATAAGATTAGATAATATGTACGCAAAGCCGTATGAAGGCAAAGATTAAAAAGCATGTTATTTTTCTTTTGTTTACGGGGATGTGGTGCAGCCTGGTTAACATCCGAGGTTTGGGACTTCGTGACCCCGGTTCAAATCCGGGCATCCCCATTATATTAGACAGAACAATTTAAAAACCTCTTTTTCAGAGATATATTTATAAGTGAAGTTGAACGTCAAGAAACCGCAGGTATCTTACTATGGGATCAAAAACAAAGAAAATTAAGTCAGCTGGAAAGTTTAGTGGAGGTATTGGAGTGAGAGCTAGAAGGGAATATAATACTATAGAAACTGAACAAAGGAAAAAACAAGCATCTCCTCTGCATTCTAATGGAAAAGCAAAACGTTTAGCCTCAGGTATTTGGAAAGATGTTAAATCAGGTAGGATTTTTGCCGGACCTGCTTATATATTGAATCCTAGAAAATAAGATCTTTTTTAACATGATAAAAAACAAAGTTACATTGGTCAGAGAAGGGAATAAATTTTTAATTAAAGAGCCTGGCTTTGATAATGAACTTGTATCTTTTGAAGCATATTATCTTGAAATTTCTGGAAAATATCTTTTATGTTTCGAATGTACTTTTAAAGATTATTTTAGAACAGGTTCAAGAGAAAAAGATATTAGTAATGTAGTTTTTGATATTGTTGATAATTTAAGAGAAGCCAAAGTAAAATTATATGAAAAAGCTAAGATAGAATCTATAAATTTAGCTCAAGATATAAGATATGAATTTGAAGATTTAATAAATCGCGATAATCTTAAGTGATATCTTTATTCCAAAAAATAATTCTGAAAATTTTATAAATACCGGAATATCTATAAAAGAGATGGATGTTACAACAAGAGAAGTTCTAGAATCAATCTTAGAAGGAGACTATTTTACTGTCTCAGGCAAAATGTCCTTGGGAGAAATTCAACTGAAGAATCCTCATCTCCCCATAACTTCTGAAAATATAGCTCTAGAAGAGGACAGGGAGGCATTAAGTTTACTTGATAAAAATGGAATAGCTTATGAATTCCGTGTTTATCCCGCAGCAAAAATAGCATCGGTTTATCTAAGAAATTATCCATATCTTAAAAGTAGAGTGCATTAAATAAACCTCGAAACTGTCTATAGAGGATTTTGACAAACCTCAAAAATCCTCTAAGAATTGCTTTGAAAACCATTTGAAAATAAGGGTTATTCAAAGCTCTCTATAGTGAATAAATCCATGCTTCTTTTCAATATTATAATTCTTATTTATCTCTAATTTATACTCAGAATAAATACTGTTATTTACTAAAATATGCAACCTTTTATTCTTCTTAGGATTTCATACCTTTAACGATTTCAACCAAAAGACTCTCATTTTCAGAGGTAAAAAAATGCCTTATTAGATGAAGATTATGATTCTGAAAATCCTTTGTTCCTGTTGGGAAAGGAGGAAGTAATTTACTCAAAAATTCACTATTTGATTCATCAATAGAATAATTTCTAAGATTTTTGCTTTTAGTAAGATAAACTATAGACTCAACTCCTTGTTCAATTTGTAAAATTCTCTTATTGTCAAGATCATAATCAGAAGGAACTATATAACTGCCAACAAGAAGTTCAGGAAAAAAGCCGACTCTATAAAGGAATATGATTGAGCCCTGCATTTCAATTCCAGGAACGACCAACGCTTCCTTAGATTTCTTATACAATATCGGTTTCGACAGTGTGCCTAGCTTTTCTTCTTCTAATTCTACTTCAAGAACGCCTTTGTCCATGTTATTGGTGTTATAATAAGGTTTAAAAATGTTCTTTTCTCAGGATTATAATGGCTCAGTATAAGTGTTTTCATTGCGGGAAACCGATAAGTTCAAAGGTATTAGAAAAGAGATTTGTTTGCCCTACTTGCGGCTCCAAGATATTTTATAAACCCCGATTGCAGATTGTAAAAATAAAAGCAGTATGAGCCAAGAAGAAAGACAAAATAAGAAAGTTCAAGAACTTCAAATTCTTGAACAACAGAAGCAGATTTTCTTGATGGAAAAACAATCTGTACAAGTTGAACTTAATGAAGTTAATAATGCTTCTGACGAACTTAAAAAGACTGATGATGAGGTCTATAAGATTCTTGGAGGAATAATGATTAGGACTAATAAAAATGTATTAATTCAGGAATTAAATGAAAAACAGAGAGTCTTGAATATAAGAATAAGCGCCTTTGAAAAACAAGAAAAGCTTATAGAAGAAAAAATAAATAAAATCAGATCTGAAGTTGTTTCATTAATGAAAGAAGAAAAATAATCTGTTATAAATATTTATTTTAGGATTTTTAAGTTATATTGAGTGTTTGTTAATTATTAACTGAACTTTTTATTTTAAGATTAATTTTATTAGATAAAAAGCTTTAATAATTAATTAAATTTTAGATAATTTCTTTACATAAAAAGGAGATTTAATAAAATTAGGCCTAAAATTGAATAAAATAATAAAAAGTATATCGCTTAATAGTTAATTAAAAAGCACAGCAATATTTATAAACTAGTTTTGTAATGTTTTATCATGGCTTTGAATTTTAAAAAACTCTTTGGGAGAGATGAAAGCGAGGAATATGTTGAAATAGATTTAAATTCCCATGAACCATCGGAATCTAAGATTGTAGTCAAACCTTTCGTTTTAAGACAATTTGATGATATTAATGAGGTTTTAAATGCTATAAGAGAAGGATATACTATAGCTGTTCTTGATATTAAAACATTGAAATCTAAGGATGTTATTGAATTAAAAAGAGCAATAGCAAAAGTAAAGAAAACTGTTGATGCTATTGAAGGCTCTATAGCTGGATTTGGAGAGAATATTATAATTGTAACTCCGAAATTTGCTCAAATTCAAAAGGCTCCTGCGCCAAAGAAAGAAAAAACAGATTTTATTAGCAGTTAAATTTTAGACTTAATAGAAGAAATTAAATTATTGTTTTTTTAAACACTTAAATGATATTATCGTTTCATAGATAACTGATTAGAATGGTTTCATAGATAATAAATAAAATATTTTCTTTGGATATTTTACTTCACTCAATGTTGATATTTCAAGTGAATTTATTTTAAATTAAAGGGATTTAGCTGCTTTATCTACTGCCGATAAAACTTCATCGGCAGAAATGCTGTTTACCAGATCATCATTGAATTGGTCGCTTTTTTCGGGAAAAAAATCATATAATTTAGGAGAAATTAATTTGGTTAGAAAACCGTATCCTTCAACTTCATCAGGACTTGTTACGAAAAACAGGGCTACTGTCTTTTTTTCCAGAGCAAGAGCAACATGGAGCGCAAAACTATCAGAGCAAACAACAACCTTGCATAAAGATATAAGTGATGTGAATTCTCTTTTCGTATTATAAGGGTCATTTCTGTACACTCTTATTAATCTCTTTTCGAGCTGTTGAGTAAATGCTTCTATTTTTCCAAATTCATTAGGTCCTCCAAAAATTAAAATCTCATACCCTTTATCTTTTGCTTTAATAATGAATTCTTTCAATCTTTGCTCGCTCCAGACTTTTGACGGCCATCTTGATGAAGCACCCATGTGAATTCCTATGAGTCTTTCTGAATGCAAGTAATTCATATTTTCAAACTCTTTTGCATAATTTAAGTCAGAATCTGTTAAATAAATTGGACAATATTCTCTCTGGTAACGTAAATCGGCGGCCATAAACATCATTTCCTGATAAGTTTTTTTATTATTCTTCTTTATTCCGTCATCAAAATAAGTATTAAGATAATATTCTGCTCCAACATTAAAGGGGGCAGGATATCCCTCTTTCATGTAAAAACCAAACTTTTGCTCTGCTTCTATTCTCTCTGCTAAATCGCAGGCTTCTTTCTCTAAATCAAAATTATAAAGTGCATCAAATCTTTCTTCAGGAGAAGATGGCAAAACGAATATTTTATCAATGTAAGGATTCCCTTCCATTAAGTCAGCTATGTCTCCCTTAGTTATCCATTTTATTTCAGAGTCAGAATATTTTTCTTTCAATGCCCTAGCAATAGGCATTGTTCTTAAAACATCTCCTGCAGCGCCTAATTTAATAATGCAGATTTTTTTCATATTAATTTAATTAAGATAAAGGTTTTAAAGTTTCGCATTGACTATATAATATGAAAGTATACCTTGCAGGCAAGATATGTACGGAAAGTGAAAGAGAGCAATTAGAGCAGATTGATAAATTATGTAAATCTCTTAATTTAGAGACTTTTCTGCCGCATAGAGATGTTGGCTTTGCTAAGAATATTAAAGATGCTAATAAAATATTTAGAGGAGATATAACTGAGGGTTTTAACGATGTGTCTCTAATTATAGCCTCTCTTGATGGGCTTCATGTAGGGGCGGGAACTGCATGGGAATTGGGATATGCCTATTCCAAAGGAATTCCTGCTATTGGATTAAAGACGGATGAAAGTGTAGAAGAAGGCTTTGAATATTTGTCTTCTATTTTAATTGCATCTATGCCTATAGTATCTTCCTTGAATGAATTAAGAGAAAAAATTAGAGGGATATTGAAGATCTGATTACGAGATATTATTCGCCAATATAATGCTGTAAATCGCAGCGTAAATTCTCTTTTATACAGCTATGAGCTATACCATTATCTAGCTTAACTAAAGCACATTTTACTAAACCTTCAAGGACTTGATTTCGTACATCCTGATAATTTCTTTCGTCTTGAGCAATATTAGACAAACGCTTTCCTGCTCTTCGCTGTCTTTCTAACAAGAAAACTGTTTCATCATTCACAAATTTTTGAAATGCCTGCCCATTATAGGAAAGATAATTATTTCTATTCTCTTCTGACTCTAAACACCATTCAGTATAAATTTTAAAACCTATATTTTCAACGAATGTGTAGGGATCAACTTGTACATTTGGATGGTCAAGAAATCTGTAAATCGATGCTAAAGTTTCTTTATCGCGCCACGAAGGGAAATATTGTTCTGGCATAACCAGAATGCTATAATCCTATATAAAAACCTTTGTTACTATTAATTTTAATGAAATTTAATCTATTCGTGCTTTCTGTAACAGCTTCTCCGCGCCAGCCGTCTTTATATGTCTTTTTCTTTCTTAATTCATAAAAGGCCTTCAGATAAATATAAAGGCGGACAAAATAAAGTTCAATAACCCAGAAAAACTCTCTAAGAGATTTAGGCTGCCGAATAGCAAAAAAAGTTCCTTCTTTAATTTCATTCCAGAGAGATTTTGTTCTTGGCATATTGGGAGCAATTTTATTTAGATTTTCATGACCTTTGATATTTCTAACTTTTTGCGCCAAATAATCTTTCCAATTACCAGGATTTTTAACATATACTTCTGCCTTATCGGCATATTCAATTCTATATCCTTTCTTCCAAAATAAATAAGGAATTATACTATCCTCTGAAGTTTCTAGAGGAAAATCTAAGATTACTGCATTTCTTATGGCAAAAAGATAACCGGAACATTCAAAAAAATCTTTTCTATTTGCTAGTTTTTTTCTAGCTCTATCAATTCCGGCAAAAGCTATATGCGCCCAAAATCCATATTTATTATCTCTTGAATCTAAAGCAACAGGCTTTCCAGTTACACATCCAACATTTTCATCGCTAAATTTCTTTAAAATTTCTGATACAGAATTTTTGGAAACAAAAACATCTCCATCTGTTAAAATGAAAATGTCTTTTTTATTATCAGATGCATATTCTTGAAGTAAAAGATTGAGGGCATAACTTTTTCCTTCTCCAGGGTCAAGAAAGAATCTCACTCTTTTATCTTTTATGTTTTTCTTTAAATATTTTTCAACCTCTGGAAAAGGGTCAACTACTGTTATTCTAAATTCTTCTTTTATTTTTTGGTTAAGGAATGCTTTTATAGAGTTTTTTGTCGATATTGGTTCATTAAACGAAATAATAATTATATCTATCATTTTATTTCAACTGGGTAATCTTCTGGTCTGATAATCACAATTTTATCTCCGTTTTTCTTCTTTGCAACAATTCTAACTTTTCTAGTTCCTTGCTTTCCGATTTCTGAAATTTCTATTTCTTCAACTTCCAGTTCTTCAGCGCCAATTATAATACAGTCTTTCTTATTGAGATCTTTTGCTTTTTTCATTATTTGAATTTATTATTAAGTAAACTTATAAATCTTATTGCTTTGCATTTTTAATGAAAAGCGCTTTAATATTGTGCTCTGGAGGGATTGATAGTGTAACAACTGCATATTATGTAAAAAATATTTTAAAATATAATAACCTTGGAATTCTTTTCTTTAACTACGGTCAGAAATCCTTAAATGCGGAAAGAAAAGCATCATTATATTGTGCAAAAACCTTGAAAGCAAAATTCCAAGAAATAACACTTCCTGAATTGAAATCTTTATCTAATTCTTTAATAAATATAAATGGGAAAATCAGGAAATTAAGCAGGAAGGAGTTGAAGGATACAAAAAAAGAAAGTAATAAATGGTACGTCCCATGCAGAAATTTAATATTCTTGGCTTATGCTCTTGCAAAAGCAGAGTCTCTTTTAATTAGAGAAAAAAATAAATATGATATTTTTATAGGGTTTAAATGTGAAGGAAAAGAAAGTTTTCCCGATACAACAATGAAGTTTGTTGAAGAGGTTAATATCCTTAGCAAAATTTCAACAAAAGGAAAATTTAAGATTATTGCTCCACTAATTAAGAAGGATAAAGAAGACATAATTGCTTTGGGAGAGAAACTTGGCGTTGATTTTAAAGATACTTTTAGCTGTTATGTTGGGAAAATAAGGCATTGCGGCCGGTGTCTTGCATGTATGTTAAGAAAAGAAGGATTTTACTGGGCTGGATTAAAAGATATGACTATTTATTCTATCCGTTAATCAATTTCTCGATCTTGTTAATTATTTTATTCCAAGAAAACTGCTCTGCAGTTTTCTTTGCTTCTTTCTTAATTTTTATAAGTTCATTATCTTTCATGACTAATATTTTATTTATCTTTTCGGATAAATCTTTTTCATCGTTATTTCTGAACAAGAAACCGTTTTTGCCATTGATAATTAAATCGCTGTTGCCCTTATTGTCACTTGCAATGACAATCCTCCCCAGAGCCATGGCCTCAACTAAAACCTGAGGCATTCCTTCACTTAAGGAAGGCAGAATAAAAAATCTTGATGAATTCAGCTGTTTAATCTCCTCTTTGAATATATAAGTTTTATTAATTATTTTAACTCTGTTTTCTAAATCAAGATATTTAATATAAGAAACTAATTTTTTCAAATAATTGTCTTCACAAGGCCCTATTATTTCAAATATGATATTTTTATTGTCTATTAAGGGAAGGGCTTTAATCATTACTTCTAAATTTTTTATGGGTGAAATTCTACCCATATAAATAATCTTATTTTCTTCTTTTACTTTATTATTATCCTTAAAGAATTCATCTTTTATCCCATTTGGAATATATTCTATATTTTCCTCTTTTATTCCTAACTTCAATAAAAAAGGAATTTCCCATTTAGTAATTGCGATAATTTTGTCAAATTTCCTTAATGTTCTCTTTCCAATGAATATATCATAAAAAAATACAGCGCCTTTTTGAAATAATGTTCTTGTTGAATTTCTATCAAAAGGAGCATGAGTTACAAGAAAAATCTTTGCATTTAATTTTCTTGCGATTTTCAAAGCTTGCGTAGTATGGATATGCCTATAAGCATGAACGATCATTATATCTGGCTTGAATTTAAGAGCTTCTGATTCAAAATTCCAGATCATGAAGCTTTCTCCGCCTAATTTTTTGGCTGGAAATCTTTTAATCTTTACAGAATCAATCATTTCTTCTTCCTGAGCTAAATCTGTCGAACCTTTAGTAAAATTTGAAGAAAATATTCTGACTTCATAGCCTCTTTTTGACAGCATAGCAGATTCCTGCAGAACTCTGGCTCCTACTCCACATCCTCCTGCTGTGTAGTTAGTTAGTTCGAGTATTTTAAGTTTTTTCATACTTAAATAATAAAAATAGAGTTTAATAATTTAAGCAAATTTAAAATTATCAGCTAAATTTATCTAAGAATTTTGTGAACACTTTTTTTAAGTAATCTATGTGCACTTCTGTAAGACCGTGATGACAGCCTATAAGAAAAGCATTTTTCATTATATTGTCTGCTGCTGGGAAATCATCTGCTTTTTGTTCTCCATTGAGATGTTTAAATGCTGGCTGCCTCAATATATTTCCCGTAAATACTGGTCTTGTTTGAATATTGTTTTCTTCTAGATAGGTTGTAATTAAAGATCTAGAAAAGGGCGAATCTGGCTTTATTGTTAGAGGGAAAGCAAGCCAGTTAGTTTTCACTTCAGGCAACTGTTTTGGTAAAATGAAAAACTGCTGGTATTTGAGGAAGAATTCATAAAGCTGCGTGAAATTCTTAATTCTTGCTTCAGAAAATGATTTTAATTTTTTTAACTGCTCTAGGCCAAAAGCAGCGCTTACTTCTATAGGCAGAAAATTATAGCCTAATTCGCTAAAAATAAATTTTGAATCGTATTGTATTCCTTCTATTTCTACTCCGAATCTCTGACTTAGATCCTCTGATTCATTTACTGCAGAAGATCTTCCCCATCCTCTTAACATTTTGCATCTTACCTCAGATTCTTTTCTACTAAAACAAATCATCCCTCCTCCTCCACAAGCGGTTATGATGTGTGATCCATAAAAGCTTGTTGTAGATATATCGGAATAAACTCCTGTGGGCAGGCCATCGTAGGTTGCACCAAGAGTATCGCAAGAATCTTCAATGAATGCCAAATCATATTCGCGAGCTATTTTTCTGAGTTCTTCCATGTTTGGAACATTTCCGATTAATGAAGGAATCATTAAGGCTTTTGTTTTCGATGTTAATTTCTCTCTAATTTTATTAATATTTATTTGGTAAGTTCCAGATTCAACATCTATAAAAACTGGACGAAGTTTTTTTTGTAATATTGGTGCAATAGTTGTTGCAAATGTTAGAACTGGAGTTATAATTTCAGAACCTTCTGGAACATTAAGAAGCTCAAGAGCAAGAAGGTTGGCTGAAGAACCTGAATTAACCATAACTCCATATTTCTTTCCAAAAACTGATGCGACAGCACTTTCAAATTTTTCTGTCCTTTCTCCCATGATTGTTTTATGCTCTCTTAATACATCAAGGACTGCTTTTTCCTCTTCA
Organism: Nanobdellota archaeon; assembly: GCA_038045285.1. Taxonomy (GTDB): domain Archaea; phylum Nanobdellota; class Nanobdellia; order Pacearchaeales; family GW2011-AR1; genus VGKP01. The sequence continues at coordinate 9,248 of JBBSYK010000021.1, forward strand.
TCGCCATGCACAGCTAAAGCGTATGGAACCCTTATTTTTTCTTTTTTATTTATTTCTATCATATTAAAAATCAATTACAAATAAAATTTATTAATAGTTTATAAGGATTTATATGATAAATAAGTTTTAAATTATAACTACTGAAATTAAATGAAATTTTAGGCATAGATTTTTAAACTTTCAAATTAGAGAAATTTTATGCAACTTTATTTAGCAAAAAGATATTATTTTAATAATGAAGCTGGTTTGAAATTATTAGAAGATTCTGTGCCAAAATTCGATGCTTTTAATTCACTAAGAGAACAAAATAATTATCCAGTATTTCTTTCTGTTTATGTTTCTACTGATGAAGAAAAGTTGAGCCCGGAGCAGAAAGAAAGAGCTAATGGAGCAATAAATAAAATTAAAGGCAAGCATATTGACGTTTGGTATGATAGGAATGGAGCAACAGCAGGACAAAAGTATATTAAACAAATTCATGAATCATTCCTATTTCCAAAGATTCCAGGGGAATTGGTTGACAGACCAAGAGATTCTGTTCTTGGTTTGTGCTGTTTTGATCAATATCCTTTAGAAAAAGAAGAGCATTTGGAAGCTATAATGGATTTGAGTAAAAAGTTAGTAAGAGATAAAAAACTCTATGCGACAGGCTCTAGAAATGTTCCTGTTGAGCTTTTTGTTAATAAGGTTCCTTCTGACATGCGCATAATTCATGAACTAGTTCAATTATTGGCAACAAAAAGTGATTCTTTTCGAGCAGAGAAACCAGAATGGGCAAATCCTTCTCCACACTATGAACATTTTGGAGAGCTTTGTTCTGGCTTATATTTATTTAGTCCAGATCACCATCTTTTCCATATACAAAGAATAGAAGTCAGAAATAAAAGCGTAGATGTTTTTGAAAAACCTGGTTTTGCACTCGATTATTTCACAGCAATGCATGCTGGCTTAAATAATGCTGTTGCGAGTGGCTATGTTTATGCAGATAGAAATCCATTTTTTGCTCAGATAGATGAACAAGCAGAGAGAGCTAAAGCCTCTAAATTTATCACAGCGCAAACATCATTAGTTGGAAAAACATCAGTCAGACCAGCTCTAGAAACTATATTAGATGATCGGGGAGAGCTTGGTCGCTTAAATAATTTCTTTGATTCTTCTTTAGTGCAAGAAACAGTTGAATTGATGAGAGAAGGATTGAAGAGTTGAACAAAATGCAAACAAAAAATATAATTAAAATACCTGATCTAGTAGATAAAGTATTGAGTGAATTAGGCGGAACTTTCTTTGTGAAAATAACTAAAGAAGGAACTCATCCGGATGAGTGGCTTGGTTTAAGAAGAATCTATTCAATAAGAAAACTTGGCTTATTAGGATCACGTAATTGGTTATTAGGATCACGAACAGTTTTAAAATTAAGCGGTGAATATCTTGATCTTCAAAGATTTAACAGAGAAGAGGATAAATTAACACAATACGTGATTATTAGAGACGATTATCTAAATGAGAATGTAAGAGGTATTCTAAAAGAGAGAAGTTTAGATGAAATGAAATATTAATTCTTAATTTGTTTTATAAATAATCTAAATCCTCTTACTGCATTATGTCCAAGAGTATATTGAAGTATATCTTATGACATTTACAGAAGTTGCTCATCAAAATTAAGATTATAAAATAAATGAGCGATTTGGGCGAACAAGTGCAACGCAGTAAGCCTGTAAATGTCTGTTATGTCTCCTGAGCTTGCGAGAACGTAGTGTGGCAAAATATGAAATATTTTGAGTTACCATTCACTCTTTTGGGCGGGAAAACATTTACAAGAGAAATTATTGTAGACTATTTTTAGGTGAGCCGCCGCCTTTTGAGAAGATTTTTAATGTTAGTTGCCTTAGATTTCTTATGGCTTATGAAGTTTATACAACTGAAAGTTTTGATAAAGAGATTGAGAGATTATCAAAGAATGATCAAGAGATCATTCAAAAAATGTTCCTCAAAATTGGAGATAATCCTTACACTAGCGACCAATTAAGATACAGACATTTAAGAGAAAAACGAATTAGAGAAAAAAGAGTTTATTTTCTAGTCTATGACGACTTGCAAGCAGTCCTCATTGTTGCAATAGGAGGAAAGAAAGATCAACAAGCATCAATTAATCACATTGTAAATTACTTTGATGAGTACAGATTATATTTAGAAAGGTTACTGAAGAATTAGGCGACTCTTCTTATTCTACCAGCTTTAACATCCTCTAAACTTGCCTTAAATTGTCTCAATAAATCAAAATCCAATGTTTCTAACTCTCTAAGTCTTACTAATTGCATTCTCATTTTTTCGTATTCATCTCGGGGTATACTTATCATTTCCATAGTTATCATAAAGAAGCAAAGTTTTTAACTCTTTCGGCGAGTCATTTTTTTCTGCTTTTCAGCCAGAAAAAACCAGCAACTAAACCAAGAATCAAAAAACCAGCACCAAGAAAAGATGATGTTTTAGTTGTTATATCTGCGATTGCATTACCTGTTATTTTAGAAGATAGAAATAAAGCTGAAGCTAAAAAACTTCCAAGTGCGATAACTGAGCTAACACGATGTTCAAGTGATTTCTTTTTTTGCTCTTCTTGTTGGATTTCTTCACCAGCTTTTCTTCCAAGATATTTAAATGATTTAATGGCATTCAGATTTCTTTTTCTGTCAGAACGATCTATAGTTCCTCTTAATTCTATTCTATCAAAGGGAAATGCATCGAGTTTTTTCTTTTTAGTTATCCTAGGACTCAAACCAGTTCCAGCAAAATAATCTGCATTTAATTTTTGAGCTTCGTGATAACCAAGAACCATATGAACATTTTCACATTTCAAACTTTCTTGTAATCCAAAATATTTCGGGTTTGTCAATAAATCATAAACTATTGATGGAGAACTGCCAGTTATAGAATCTTCATCGTAAATAAATACAACTACGCTTCTGTCCTTAATTCTCCTTTTTAAAAAGGCTTCTAACATTAATTGATTTTTTTCCACTATCTCCTTATATCTTTCAAATTTAGTTCGTCCTTCTTCTGTATGATATGTTAAACTAATTTTATCATGAAACTCTCGAATATTGCATAGTGCCCTTGGGTCAATCCTATAAAAAACAGGCGGCTTCTCATCTGGATATGCCGTTCTCCATGCTTCTTTAAATGCGTAACCGTCTGGAATAGCCGAAGTCTCTGTTAAGAAAATGATTGAGGGTTTTTTCTTATGTAATGCCCTTATATTTTTAGCTATTGATTTCACTTTATCTTCTTCACTTTTAACCATAAATAACCTATAATTGGTTAGACTTTTATATTTATCTCAAACTTTCGCTGAAAGCGAAACTATCTGCGGCGAAGTCACTCGTAAGGCGGCTCATCCTTTGATATTCGCAGCAATTTCTTCTATTGGGCGGTAGAGTGAATGGTAATTAGACATATCTTACTGCAATATATCTAAAAATATATAGCAATTAATATAAATGCTTATTTGGCTTTCTATTTGATGGATAAAAAAGATGTAAAAGTAGTTATATTATGCGGGGGGAAGGGGACAAGGCTTAGAGAAGTATCTGAACTTATACCTAAACCTTTAGTGCCAATTGGAAAAATGCCAATCCTATGGCACATTATGAAAGGCTATGCAGCTCAGGGTTATAAGAAGTTTGTTCTTTGTCTTGGCTATAAGGGAGATTTAATTAGAAATTTTTTCCTAAATTACGCTGATCATAATCATGACTTAACTATAAATTTAAAAAAAGGAGAGATAATAGAAAGAAATGGAGATACAGAAGATTGGAATGTAACTTTAGTTGATACTGGAGAAGAGACTAATACTGGTGCAAGACTTTATGCAGTTAAAAAATATCTTGAAAATGATCCTTATTTCATGTTTACATATGGTGATGGAATTTCTGATATTAATTTAGATAAATTATTAGAGTATCATTTGTCAGTTGGAGCAATAGGAACAATAACCGGCATAAGGGCATCTTCGAAATATGGGCAAGTGAAGACAGATGAAAGAGGAATTGCAATACACTTTGCTCAGTATCCTCTTCTGGATGAGAGAATTAACGGGGGATTCATGGTTTTCAATAAAGAATTTTTAGAATATTCATTGCTTAAACTTAATCTTCCGATTGAAGATTCTCTAGAAGATTTAACTAAACACAGAAAAATAGCTGTTTATCTTCATAATGGATCTTGGCATTGTATGGATACTCCTCAGCATTTTGAACATCTAAATCAGATTTGGAAATCTGGCAATGCGCCATGGAAGATATGGCAATAAAATTTATCAATAATTAATATGAGCAGAAAGTTAAGTAATATTTTTAAAGGGAAAAAAGTTCTTGTCACAGGTCATACTGGTTTTAAAGGATCATGGCTTTCAATATGGCTTAGAGAACTGGGTGCTAAAGTAATTGGATATTCGACTGAGCCGCCAACAAAACCAAGTAATTTTATTTTGACACAATTGGCAAAAAAAATTGTCGATATTAGAGCTGATATTAGAAATAAAGAAGAACTTGAAAGAGTAATTAAAGCATTTAAACCAGAGATAATATTTCATTTGGCAGCACAGGCTATTGTTTTAACTTCTTATTCTAATCCTAAAGAAACTTTAGATATTAATGTAGGCGGAACTGTAAATGTATTAGAAATTGCAAGACATTATCATTTTGTTAAATCAGTTGTGATAATAACGAGCGACAAGTGCTACAAAGATCAGAGCATGCCCTGGGGTTATAGAGAAACTGACCTTTTGGGAGGAGATGATCCATATAGTGCTAGCAAAGGAATGGCTGAACTTGCAGTGGCTTCATACCGAACTTCATTTTTTAATGAAAATAATAATACTGTCATTGCTTCTGCAAGAGCTGGAAATGTTATAGGCGGAGGAGATTTTGCAAATTTTAGGTTAGTTCCAGATACAATGAAAGCTCTTATAATGGAAAATGAAATAGAATTGAGAAATCCGATGAGTGTTAGGCCCTGGCAGCATGTTTTAGTTCCTTTGAGCGGCTATTTAACACTCGCAGCTAGATTGCAGGAAGAGGGGCACAGGTTCGCTGAAGCATGGAATTTTGGTCCTCTTGAAACAAACGGAGTTAAAGCACAGGAGGTTGTAGAAAAAGCTATTTCTCTATGGGGGAAAGGATCATGGAAACAGATAAAAATAAAAAATCCTCCAAAAGAAGTTAAGCTGCTACGTTTAAGCTGGGAAAAAGCTGCTCAGAAACTACGCTGGGTTCCTGCATATAATTGGGAGGAAGCTTTAGCATCAACAGTCGAATGGTTTAAAGTTTATGCTTCTCAGAGAAAAAATCCGGAAATTGATCTTTATGATTTCTGCGCTAAGCAAATTAGAGATTATACTGAAAGTGCAAGAGAAAAGAAGATTGAGTGGGCTGTTTGAAAACAACAAAATTTTTTCAATCGGAAGATATATATATATATAATTTTTCTTTATATTCAACATGAAAAAGAGAGTGGTTGTTTTTAGTTTTAGCATTATTCTTTTTATATTTATTTTAGTATCATTAATCGCCCTTGCTTCTGCAAACGGCTACGGCGATAACATACCAATTCCAAATTCTGTTTATTGCTCTGACACAGATAAAGGAGTTTATTCAACAGTAAAAGGGACAGTAACGGTTAGTGTTTCTAACAGAAATTACACAGATTTTTGCTACACTTCTGGAACAGTTTATGAATATTATTGTTCTGGAACTAATTACAGCAATAGCTACATAAATTGTCCTTCCAGATATAGTTGTTCTAACGGAGTATGCATTTACACCCCTGTTGCTGAAAAGCTTGAAATTAGCGTTGCAACTCTTAAAGACACTTACAAAGTCGGAGAAGCTATTAGTTTGACTGATCCTCCTGATGATGTTCAGCAAGCTATAACAGGCAATATTGCCGATAATAAAGTTTCTACTATTACTTCTGATGATAAATTGAGAGATGTACCATCTAATAATCCTACTGACAACAACGCCATTGTTAGATCAATAAGGGATAACGATGGGACAGTTAGATATACAACTTCTGCTGATGGAATTATGAGAGAAAGAATTATTGATGAAGATGGCAATTTTATCTCTGAAGAAGACGCTGAATTATTGAAACCAAATGGCTACATTGTTGAATTTACAGAAGAGCCCACAATAAAGCAATATACAAAGGCAAAGGAAAAATATAAGATAAAGACGAAGAAAGACGCGCTAGAAAAAAAGAGAGTTATTAAGAAAGAGACCGATGTTCAAAAGGAAAAAGTTAATAGCGAACATGTAAGAATAAAGGCAGCGATTGCGACTGAGCTAGGAACGACATTAAGCGATGATACAAAGGTAACTACTGATGGAAAGAAATCAAGGTTTGCCGGTTTATGGAATAGTTTTCTTGCTTTGTTTGGCAAGAAAAGTGTAACAGGAGAAGCTATTATTAGCAAAGATTCTCAACCTTCAACTTCTCCAACTTCTCCAACCTCTCCAAAGAAAGAAATTAAAGTTCTCGGCGAATGGAATTCTGTGTTTAACGGCATTGCTCTCGGTATTTCAGCAGATGAAGCTGAAAAGCTTAAGAAAATTCCTGGAGTTAAGGCAGTTCATCCGAATTACAAAGTTAAAACAATGCTACAAGATTCTATTCCATTAATTGGCGCTGATAAGGTTTGGCAAGGAGAAAGCGCCAAGACGCAGGAAATTTCACAAACTATTTCTATTTATGATAAAGATGTTAAACTTTCTTTAGATAATCAAGTCTACAATATTAAACTAGAAAGAGTATCAAGTACTGGAATAGCAGCATTATTGATTAATAATATCGGAAGAAGTATGAAAAAAGGAGAGAGTTACAAATTAACAGGAGCTACTTTATATGTTGATGATGTTCAATATATTAGATATCGAGAAGATACATGGTTTGATGATTCTTTTGTTATTATTCGCCTTAAATCAGATAAACCTTTTCTATCAGGATATACTGGAAAAGGTGTAACAATCGCTATTATTGATACTGGTGTTGATTATAATCATTCTGATTTAGGAGGGTGCACTAAAGAAGATTTTCTAGCGAAGAAATGTGGCAAAGTCGTTGACGGATGGGATTTTGTCAATAATGACAATGATCCTATGGATGATCAAGGTCATGGAACGCATGTGGCTGGAACAGCAGCAGGAAAAGGAGATTATAATAATAACAATATATATGAGCCAGAAAAAGGAGAGGTTTGGGGCGTTGCTCCTGATGCAAAGATTGTTGCGTATAAAGTATTGGGTGCAGACGGTAGTGGTAATTGGGATGGCATTATTAGTGCTATTAAGAAAGCAGCAGATCCCAATGGCGATGGCGATTATTCAGATCATGTCAATATTATTAGTATGTCTCTGGGAGGGCCCGGAAATCCTGACGATATGATATCGCAAGCTGTTGACAACGCAGTTGATGCTGGCGTTGTAGCAGTAATTGCTGCTGGCAATTCCGGGCCATATAAACAAACTATTGGTTCTCCTGGGACAGCAAGAAAAGCAATTACTGTTGGAGCCTCCAATAAAGAAGATCAAATAGCAAACTTTAGTTCTCGTGGACCAGTTAAATGGAGAGATGAAAGAGGTAGTATAAATTATTTGATAAAACCAAATATTGTCGCTCCTGGAGTCAAAATTTGTGCAGCTGGAAGATTTATTCTAAATAAAACCGGTGTAAATTATTTTGATAAAGTTAGATGTCTTGATGAGAAACATTTGGCGATATCTGGTACTTCAATGGCGACGCCTCATGTTGCAGGAACAATTGCTCTGATAAAACAAGCGCATCCTGATTGGAATACTGAAGAAATTAAGATGGCTTTGAGAAGTACAGCAAAAAATCTTAACGAAATAATTACAACGCAAGGTTACGGAAGATTAAATGCTTTTGAGACTATTAAATCTAACAAACCGTCCATAGTAAAAATTAAGACGTCGGGATTGTTTGAAAGAGGAAAAACTTTTGATATTGCCGGAAGCGCTTTCGGTGATAACTTTACAAAGTATAGTATATATTACGGAAAAGGAGATAATCCTCAATCATGGAACTTTCTCTTTTCTTCTTCTACTCAAGTAATTGATTCCATATTATATTCTAAGCTAGATTCAGCTACTTTTGATGATGGTTTTTACTCGCTAAAAGCAGTCGTATTCAATAATGATAACTCCTCTTATGAAGATAGGTCATATATTGAGATCAATAACAATGAAATAATTTTTCCCAGTAATAATGATGTATTGCGCGCCGGAGCCGGATATATCATTCCTATAAAAGGTTATTTAGCATCCAAAAATATTTTTAGAATAGAATATGCTTCGGGTTTAGACTCTTCAAAGTGGAATTGGAAGTCTGATGGAATAATTATTCCTAAGAGTAGTACCGATGATTATTCAGATGATCTCTTAGCTTATTGGGATACATCTAAATTAACTGCTCCAGACTTTTATAATTTAAGAATTAATGTCTCTACAACAAAAGGTTCAGAAAACTTTTTTGTATATCGTATTTTCTTCGATAACAGGTTGAAAGAAGGATGGCCCGTGTATCTAAACTCTACAAAACTTTTAGTTGCAGACTTAAATAAAGATGGTAAAAAAGAAATTATAATTGTCACAGCAGACGATCTTTTTAGTCTGCCGATCAAGCTAGCCGTTTATCAATATAACGGTTCTCTTTTATGGTCAAGAGACGTTGGTTATGGACATTATTGGCTAGAACCAATAGTAGGAGATTTAGATGGTGATGGACTTTCAGAAATTTATGTAGAAATGAGAGAGAATATATATGGATTTGATTATGCAGGAAATTTAGTTTTTTCATTTTATCTCCCAGGGTTTTATGATTTTTCAAAAACTCTTACAGCCGATATTAATTCAGATGGCAGGGATGAGCTTATTACTACTAATTTTATCAAAAAGGGCTTTAATGAATATGTTGAGTTTTTAGTCATAGCAAATAAAACTTCTCTTTTTAAAAAAATAGAAGTTGGATCCACTTGCGGCTCACCTGGCCCGAACGTTGCTGTAGGAAATTTTGATTCCGATAAGGATTTAGAAATCGTACTTGGGAATACTTGTCAGTCTATTTTAATATATGATTTAGATGGGGCTGTTTTATCTGGTTGGCCAAAGAATATTACCGGGATTATATCTGGGATAGTTACGGCAGATATAGATAATGATGGAAAGGATGAAGTAATTATTTCTGCTAGAAATATTTCTTATGGCGGAGGAATTTATGTATTTTCTTCTGACGGACATTTGTTATGGAATAAATTCTTAGATGGGTTCTTTGTTACATCTCCTGCTATTGGTAAACTCAATAATGGACAGATAGTTATTTCAATTACTAATACAAAAGAATATGTTTATGTAATAAATGCACTTGATGGTTCCTTTCCTACTGGATGGCCAATAAAATTGCTTTGCTCTCCATATTGTGATGTTCAAGGTTCTAATATTTTAGCCGATATTAATTCAGATGGTAATATAGATGTTATATTACGAACAAGTGGAGGAATTCAACCCGCACTAGTTATGTGCGGTGAAATTATTACATCTAGCGGAGTGTATGCATGGAATATAGACGGGTCAAGGATATCTTTGGCCCCTTTACTTTATGACAACAAGCTACTTGCAGAAGGAGAGTCAGATAAACAGGTTATTGTTGACGACATAGATAGTAATGGAAAAATAGATATAATTTCCGGTATTTTGAAAACAAATGCAATCTCTCAGCCTGTTATGGATATTGCATACCGTCCTCTTCCGTATTCTATAAGTAATAAATGTTCTTATCCAGTTATAGATCCATCTGGTAAACTAAGATTTAAAGGCAGGAAAACTATTTATGTTTGGGAACTTGAGGCATTTTATAATACTTCACTTATGTCATGGCCGCAATTCAAGCACGATCCGCAGCACACAGGATGCTATGATTGCGACAAGAAATTGAAAATAAGGCCGCAATCAAAACTCACTAATCTAGGAACAACAGAAGTATCAGGAAAATTAAATATACTAATACAGAGATATAATCAAGCAACAAATGCAACAAATAGCTGGACAACGTTAATGGATAAAAGCGTTATAAGTTATCCTGTAACTGTTAAGGCAAATGAAGGCATTGTGAAGCTAGATGCAACGTTTAATCCTCGAAAAATAAGTTTATCGCAGGCAGGGAAATACAGAGTTGTTGCTAATTTTGTCAGCAATAGGGGAACAAGGGCAGAGAGCAATTGGGAGTTTGGAGTTGTTTCTTAAAGAAAAAGAAGAAAAGCCAAAATAGAAAGGTTTAAATAGTGGTAAGTAAAGTATAATAATTATGATACCACAATTTATTGATAGGAAAAGAGAAATAGAGTATTTAGAGAAATTGCATCAAACGAAAGAGTTTAAGATAGCGGTTCTATACGGCAGAAGGAGAGTGGGTAAAACAGAGTTATTGAGGCGTTTTTTAGAAGGAAAGAAAGGAACATATATTCTCTGTACTGATGAAAGTTTAGATGAAAATATTAAAGAGTTTAAGTCAAAATTTTATGAATTAACTGGAAAAGATTATTTTCTTAAAGTTGAGACTGAAAGTTTTTACGATATTTTTAAGTATCTTATAGACGAAATAAAAGATAAAGAAGCAACGATTATCATAGATGAATTCCCCTATCTTATTGTTCTTAACAAAGGGCTATTATCGACCTTTCAGAAAATTTCAGACGAGTTATTAAAGAATACTAAAATAATGCTTGTTCTTTGCGGATCTTCTCTTTCTATAATGGAAAATGATGTTTTAGGTTATAGAAGCCCTTTATATGGGCGAGACATAAATTCATGGAAGCTTGCACCCTTTAGTTTTAAAGTTGTTCTCCAATTAAATGAGGATATAGAAGAAGCAATGAAAGAATATTTTGTATTTGGAGGCATTCCATATTATCTAAAATTTTATAATAAAAAGGAAGATTTAACGACAAATATTAAAAATAATTTTTTAATTAAAGGATTTAATTTATACGATGAGCCCCTTATTTTATTAAGACAGGAATTTAGAGAGTCTAGAACATACAGATTGATTTTAAAGTACATTTCCTTAGGGTACAAAAGCATTGGCGAAATATGCAATGCTACAGGAATGGACAAAAGTAATTTAATGAAATATCTATCTACGCTTGAAGAAACCAATATAATTAGACATATCTTGCCTTTTGGTATGAAAAGAAAAGGAATTTATGAAATTAACGATCCATTATTTAGATTCTGGTTTAAGTTTGTTTATCCAAATAAGGACAAATTAGAAATCGGAAATACTGCAGAAGTTGAGAATTATGTTAAAAAAGAAATAAATTCTTTTTTCGGTTTATCATTTGAATATTTAATAGAGGAACTTATTAATGAGAAGCTTTTTTCAGAAATAATTAATTATTCGAATACTCGTAAGTGGTGGTATAAAGACAAAGAAATAGACCTTATTGTTTTTAATGAGCTCAAAACAGAGATCTTATTCGTGGAATGCAAGTGGTCTAACAATATCAACGCAGAGTCTATAGTAAGTGATTTATCTGAAAAATCAAAATCTGTTCGTTGGAATAATGAAACTAGGACTGACGCTTTCGCTCTTTTTGCCAAAACTTTTTCAAAAAAAATTGATTCTTTTAACGGCAAAAAAGTTTTTTGCTATGACTTAAGAGATATTGAAAAACGCTTTAGAGAAGAAGAAAAAGAAAACTTTGCTGAGACAAACAGAATATAGTTAACATTTTAATGTTACGTTTCAGTGTAGCTTTTCATCTCTATTTGTTACGTTACAACGTAACAAATTATTAAATATCTAGAATTTTAAGATTTGGCGTATACAACATTCTTCAGTAATAGGGGAACAAGGGCAGAGAGCAATTAGGAGTTTGGTGTTGTATAGTTTAGTGGGAAAAAATCAATAAATATTAGATTCCGAACGAATAAAGAACGAAAGTTCTTCCCACGTCAGAACATTTAAATATCTCTTTGAGATATAAATTATTATAATAATGAGGCAAAAAAGAGAGTATGAAAGTTGCAATAAATGGCTTTGGCAGAATAGGAAGACAGTTTTTCTTGGCGGCAATGCAGCAAAAGATTAAATGGGATTTTATTATTAATAATCCTTCAGATCTTGACTCTATTGTCTACTTATTGAAGCATGATTCAGTTTATTCTCCTCCAAAAGAAAATATTACTCACGATAGGAAACATCTGATTTTTGGAGGTAAAAAAATAAAAGTAATAAGTGAACAAGATCCTGAAAAGCTACCCTGGAAAAAGGAATCAGTTGACATAGTTATTGAATGCACGGGGAAATTTACTCATGGGGAGGATGCCATAAAGCATATTACTGCTGGAGCAAAGAAAGTATTGATTTCTGCTCCGGGAAAAAATTGCGAAGCTACTATTATTATTGGTGTAAACGATTCTCTATTGAAGAATCAGAAGATAGTTTCTGCTGGAAGTTGCACAACAAATTGTGTTGCTCCTCTTGTAAAGGTTTTAGATGATGCTTTTCAAATACAGGAAGTATTGTTCATTACAACACACGCTTACACTTCTTCCCAACATCTTGTTGATGCATATGAAAAAAAAGATGTTGTAAGGGGCAGGGCAGCTGGAGTAAATATTATACCTACAACGAGCGGTGCAGCTACTTCTGCGATAGAAGCTATTCCTTCCTTAAAAGGAAAATTAGATGGTTATGCTTTGCGCGTTCCAGTAGTTGACGGCTCAATTGCCAGCTTGTTTGCTAAAGTAAAGAAAAAAGTTACAAAAGAACAGATTAATTCTGTCTTCAAGAATAAAGCTTCAAGACAGTTGAAAAATATTATTCAATATTCTAATGAAAAATTAGTCTCGACCGATATCATTGGAAATACGCATTCATGTATTTATGATTCAAATATGACTTACATTGTTGGAGATTTAATAAGTATTGCCGCATGGTACGATAATGAAATGGGATATGCTTATAGATTAGCTGATGTTGCTAAGTTAATGCTAAAAAATAAATAACATGAATCTCTGTACTTTAAATGAAGGAAATTTTGAAAACAAGCTTGTTCTCCTGCGCATAGATATTAATTCTCCTGTTGTTAAAGGAAAAATATCTGATGGACTCAGATTTAAAGAGAGCGCAATTACAATTCGCGAACTTTTAGAAAAAAGAGCTAGGTTAGTAATAATAGCGCACCAGGGAAGAAAAGAAGGAAAGGATTTTCTTTCACTTGAACAACATGCAAAGATTCTCTCTGATTGCATAGAGAAAGAAATAAAATTTGTTCCTGATTTATTTGGAGAGTTAGCAGTCGGAGAAATAAATAATCTTGAATCGCGAAAAGGAATATTACTTGAAAATACCAGAGCTTATAATGATGAATTGGATTTAGATGAAGGCACTAACAAATATCATATTTTTTGCAAAATGTTTGATTTTTTTGTTAATGATGCATTTTCTGTGTCTCATAGAAAACAAGGCAGCATAATAATCCCTCCCATGCATTTAAGAAGTTTTATTGGCCGCAATTTTGAAAAGGAATTGAAAGCAGTTGGACATTTTTCATTAAATAATGCTCAAAATATTTCTTTAGTTATTGGCGGTTCAAAAATAGAAGATTATTTTACCTTATTTGAATCTTTAAAGAAAAAAAGAAATAAAATGATTGTATCTGGTGTATTGGCAAATCTTTTAATAATAGCTGAAGGTAAAGATCTTGGTTATGAAAACATTTGGATGACTGAACAAGGCTTTGATAACCTTATTCCAAAATTAAAAGAAGTTTTGAATAAATACAAAGAACAAATTATTTTGCCAGTAGATTTTGCAATTGGCAATGTTAGAAGGAAAGAAATTTCTATTGAAAATGCACCATTTGATGAAAAAATATGGGATATAGGGAAAAAAACTGCATCATTATTTAAAAAAGAATTGGAAAATGCTGGAGCTATTTTCATGAAGGGACCAGCTGGTTTTTCTGAAATTCCTCAGTTCAGTTATGGGACAGTTACATTGTTGAAATTTATATCACAGTTAACGAAGAGGAAAAAGATTTTTAGTCTTCTTGGAGGAGGGCATTTAACTTCAACAATACAAAAATATAACATTCCCAACAATTTCTCATATATATCTTTATCTGGGGGAGCGTTGATACAATATTTATCTGGAAAAATCCTTCCAGGAATAGAGGCGATTAAAAATAGCAAATTTAACCTATAATCAACCGACTATACTATTTAATCTTGCTAGATTTTTTATTGGATTATCCGCATCAGCTACAAAAGAACCGACATTAAATATATTAGCTCCAGATTTAACAAGTTTTTTGATATTCTTATCATTCACACCTCCGTCAATTTGAATTGAAATGCTGTTATTTATCAGGCGTAAAGATTTAATTTTTTTGTATATTGAAGGTAAGAAACTTATATTCTCTAGGCCTGGTTTATGCCCCATTAATAGTATTCCGTTTATGTAAGGTAAATAGAAAAAGACTTTGTTGATATTTGTTTTAGGATTTAATGCAATAAATGATTTCATTTTAGATTTATTTATCTCAGCAATTAATTTAATTGTCTTATTTCGGTTTTTTAAAGCTTCAATGTGGAATATTACTTTACTAAAACCTTTTTCTTTGAGTTTATTAATTTGTTTTTCTGGGTTTTTAATCATTAAATGCGCTTCAAAATTATTTTTATATGGTGAAAGATTAGGAATATCTTTTATTTTGATAGATTTTTTTTTGACTAATTTTCCGTCCATAAAATCAATCTGAATGAATTTGGCTAGGGGCCTTAATTTATTAAATCTCGAATAAAATTCCTTTTTTGACATTGCAAAAACTGTTGGGACAATTAAACATTTCATTATATTCCTTTTTTTTCATACATCTCAATTTTTTTCAATCTTCTTTTGTGTCTTTCTGCTTCAGAAAATTTTGTATTCAGCCATATATCGATAATTCTCTTAATCTTGGCAAAAGAAAAACCTTTTCCCCGCAAGCCAATTATATTTGCATCGTTATGGGAGCGGGACATTTTTGCAGAATAAGAATCGTATGGAGCCACGGCTCTGATTCCCTGAATTTTGTTCGCGGCAATGATCATTCCGCTTCCTGTACCGCAAATTAATACTCCTTTTGCATCTTTCTTTCTGTTATTTATAACTTTTTCTGCAACTTTGAATGCGAAATCTGGATAGTCATCTTTTTTTTCATATCTTTCAGAACCTATATCTTCAAAATCTATATTTTTTGAATATAAATATTTCTTAATTTTTTCTTTTAAAAAATAACCTGCATGATCGCTTCCAACATATATTATCACTTTTTTACCCTCTTTTTCATATACATAAGAAAAAAGAAGTTTATAATTATTATGTTTTCACTGAAGCAACTTCTTTCAAAAATTCTTCTGGATGAGGGTTATTAGCTATTACTGAAGAAACTAAAATACCTTTACATCCTAGATCATATGCTTTTTTAACATCATCACCAGAACTTATTCCAGCTCCGCATAAAGGAATAATGTCTGTTCCTTGAAGTATTTTTGAGAATTTCTCAACATCGTGCGTTTTATGAGTGGTTATCGATTTTCCTGATTCAATCAAATTTGGATCTTCAAATGCTATGGCATAGGGGGACAATTTCTTAATTTTTTCAACATCATTTAAATTGGAGACGCAGATGATTAGTTTAAAGCCTATATCTCTGCATCTGTTAATTGTTTTTTTTACTGCAGCTATACTTAATTTATGTTCAGAATGATTCAATAAGCTTCCCTGTGCCCCTGCCTCTTTTAGAAATTCAGGGATATTATACCCTGTTCCTCTGCCGAGTTCTTGAAAGTCAACATGCTGAGCGAAAATTGGTAGAGTTGTATTTTTTGCTGTCTCCATGAGATCCACTATAGGAACAGCAACTATCGCTTTGTTGCAATATATGTCAATGGTTCTAACTAACTCAAGAGCTTTTTGCTTGTATACATAATTCTTAAAATTTACAACTATCATACTACTTTTTTAATTTTTAGATAAAAATATCAGTAAATTGAACCTTATTAACTTAATGCTTTTTATTTATAATATGATCTATTAATTATTAATGAAGTTATAATATACACATATTTAAAAAAAGACCCTCCTTGTTTTTTCAAGAGAAATATGGAAAAGCAATTAGCGATTATTATCCCAGCACATAATGAAGAGAAAAGAATAGAAAAGACTCTTAGAAAGTACCTGTCCTATTTTAATAATATTGAGAAATCAAAAAATCTTAATTATAAAATTATTGTTGTAATTAATGCTTCAAAGGATAAAACAAAAGATATTGTTGAAGAAATGAGGAAAAAGGACAAACATTTAGAATATTTGGATTTAGCAAAGGGCGGTAAAGGGTATGCTGTTATAGAAGGATTTAAGGAGGCCATAAAGAATGATTTCAATTTAATTGGGTTTGTTGACGCAGATATGGCTACTTCGCCTTCTTCATTCAATGATTTAATATTAAACATTAATAAAAATGATGGTGTTTTAGCGAGTAGATATGTATCTGGATCTAGATTAATTCCAGCTATGACTTTTAGAAGAGTTGTTGTAAGCAGAGTATTCAATTTTTTAGTGAGGTCACTTTTCCTTATACCTTATAGAGATACACAGTGCGGCGCCAAACTCTTTACCGCTAGAGCATTGAAAAATAGTGTATATTCAATAGGTATGACTCAATGGGCTTTTGATATGGAGCTTCTATACACTATGCATAAAAATAACATGAAAATTATAGAAATACCTACTGTTTGGACTGATGTTGCTGATAGTAAATTAAGAGTTGGAAAAACATCGGTACAGATGTTTTTTTCAGTTTTGCAATTGAGAGTAATTAAATCTCCTCTTAGAAAATTATTACATCCACTTAAACCAATAGTGATGTTATTGTGGGGGCTGTTAAATAAATAAAATGAATATAGCATTAATAGCTTCGCAGGGAGGACATGCCGGACAGATGAATATAATATTCACAGAAAAAGTTATTGGCAGAAATAATATTGTATTTATCACAGAAAAAGAAGGTCAGACTGAAGAATGTAGTATGAAAGAAAAATCATTTTTAAAAAAATTTAATACGTATTACTTTAGAAAGGATTATTTATCATTTTATCCTTTAAGGTACTTTAGGGCGATATTTGAATTAAGGAAAATCTTCAAAAATGAAAAGATTGATCTGATAATTACTAACGGCGCTCAAATATCTATTTCAGCGGTGATTTCTGCCAAATTATTAGGTATAAAATCTATTTTCTTTGATACTGTAATAAGAGTAAAAACACCTAACTGGTCAGCACGCGCTGCTTATTTGTTTTCAGATATTTTTCTTGTTCAACATCCAAATATGGCCATAAAATACGGTAAAAAGGCTAAATTCGCTGGAGGAATATTGTGATTTTTGTAACTGTAGGCACTCATCCAGAACAATTTTATCGATTGATTAAGAAAATAGACATAATCGCTCCAAATATAAAAGAAAAAATAATTATTCAAAGAGGTTTCACTAGTTATATTCCAAAAAACTGTAAATCATTTGAATTTTCTCCATCTTTAGAAGAATATTATAAAAAAGCCCATCTTGTAATTGCTCAATCCGCGACTTCACTTATCGAGTTCATTTTGAAATATAAAAAACCAGTAATAACTGTACCTAGACAAAAACGCTTTAAGGAACATTTGAATGATCATCAAATTGAATTTGCTTTGTTTATGCAAGAAAAAACAGGAATTAAGGCCATATTGAACATTGATGATCTTACTCCTGCATTGCTTAAAAATTATAAAAAACATGCGATATTAAAAGAAGATAGTTTAAAAAAATTTCAACTTTATTTTATAAAACTATTTGAAAAATTAGAAAATGAAAAATAAAAAAAGAAAATTAGAAGAAGAGCCATTTGCTAATAATCGTGTTAATTACTTAATTAATCTTATTTCCCCAAATAAGAAAGATAAAATTCTGAATGTTGGAATTTCAAATATTCCTGAAATAGAGATGGCTATCGAAAATAAAGTTAAAGAATGCTGGACTATAGATATGGATAAAGATAAACTAGAGAAAGCTTCTAAATACCTTAAAAAAACTAAACTTTTACGGGAAGACATTACGACTTGGCCGTTAAAGAAAAATTATTTTGATAAAGTTGTAATTCTAGAAGTTTTAGAGCATCTAGATTCTGATACAGATGCACTAAGATGGATTAATTCAATATTGAAAGAGAAGGGTACTGTGATTATAGGTGTACCTAATAAAAGTCTTCTTCATAATATTAATCCTGTAAAATATGCTGAACATAAGAGGCATTATTCAAATGAGGAAATAATTGAAAAAGTTAAAATAGCTGGTTTTGAAGTTGAACATTTAAATGTAGTTGAAAATTGGTCTCTTTTGGCAAATTTATATATTCATTTGTTCTTCAAATTTATATTGCATAGAACAATTCCTTTTAATACTTTTAACAAAAGCGCAAATAAAACTTATATGCGGGAGAATAAATCTGGGTTAGATATAATTATTAAAGCTATAAAAATTAAGGATGTTGAATGATCTCTTTATTTCCTTTGGTATCTGAGAAAATTTTTTAACCTGAAAGAAGTTATTAACCCATATTCTATTGTTATAAAGAAAACATAAAAAGGATGCAAAAGCCAGAATAATTTTCCTGTTTTTTTAATAAGTTTAATTGCCTCAAAAAAATGTCCAATTAGACTTAAATTATTAGCAATCATTAAAAAGAATTTAATTTTTCCACTTATTCCTGAACCTCTCTGTGTCCACTTAAAGCTCTTTTTTTCATATTCATGATCTATAAACCTGTAGAAATATGCTCCTTTTTTCTTCATATAACTAAACATATTAGAAGTAGTTTTATGATAGACTCTTGCTTTTAGTGGAACTGCAACTTTCATTCCGTGTTCGGACATAGATGCAAAAACATCAACATCTCTAGTGTAGCCCCCTATTATTTTAAAAACTTCTTTTCTAAATGCACATCCATTTGCTCCTCCATAAAGAATATTATCTTTATGAAGTTGATGTAAATAGTATTTTCCATCGAAGATTTTAAATTTTTTGGGATGTAAGATAATCTGGGCAGGTAAGGAATAAGGTATTGCGAATGGATCTTCAACTCCGATTGAGTTTACATATTTTAAAAAATTAGTATCATTTTCTTTATATTGCAATAAAGATTGAGAAGCCATAATTTCTTTATCCATTTCAAAAGGTTCAAGAATTTGATTAGGCCATTCTTTGCCGAGCAGTATATTGTCATGATCCAAAAATATTAAAATTTCTCCTTTAGCTGCTTCCACACCTATGTCTTTGCTCATGCCTCTTCCTTCTGAGAGTTTGTGAGGATTATGAAATAATCTTATATTATTATATCTTTTCATAAATTCATTGACTATATTGAGCGTTTTATCTTGTGAGCCTCCATCAACAATAATAACTTCAAATTTCTCTTTAGGAAAGTCTTGAATAAAAATTGAACTCAAGCACTCTCTTAAAGTTCTTTCTGCATTTAATATTCCAAGAATATAACTAACCTCTATCTTATCTTGAGATACATTGTTATCAATATAATCGATGAGATTGTTAGGCGTATTATTTGTCATAATTGAATTAATATGCTTTGGTCCTTTGATTCTTTTTATAATTTTTTTGACAAATAAAGTTTTCCTCTTTCCTTTCAGTTCACTTTTTAATTTCTTTGTTTTTTTCCTCTTTCCTGATATTATAGCCATAATTTCCCTATAAGAAAGAGGTTTATAAATATGATTTTAGTAGAGAATAAAAGAGTTTACAAAATAATTTTATCGTAAGGAATTTTATCAAGGTAAATCTTACACCAAATCTCAAAATTAAGCAAAACCCAGAGCTTATGGTCATTTCTAAAAGCTGAAGGATTTTCAATTATTTTCCTTAGTTCAGAAGGATTAAATATATCTCTTTTCGCAAGAGAATCAAAATGCTCTTTCATACGATCAAAAAATTCTTTTTTAGTAAACCACTCTGAAATTGGTAATGTAAAGCCCTGCTTTTTTTTCTTTAAAATCTTATCGGGAAGAAGTTTGGTGATAACTTTTCTAAATAACCATCTTTTTTGTTTATATGAATTATCAATTTTGGCAAAATACTCAATTAAATTACAATCAAGAAAAGGATTTCTTATTTCTAGACTGTTAGCCATACTCATCTTATCGGCTTTCATCAATAAATCATTAGGCAACCACTCTTTGAAATAATAATTAAGCGTTTGGTTATGCAAATTTCTTTCATCCTTTAGATATTTGTAAATTGGATGTGATAAATCAATTTTATTTTTTATTTTTTCTGAAAATAATTGGTTTTTTTCATCTTTGCTAAAAGAAAAATAAAATAATTTTTCATATGCTTTAATTACGTCTTTTTCTTTTAATATTTCTGATCCTAGTTTTAAGAACTGCTTTTTAGGATATTTGAAGAATTTTGATGCAGTAAAGAAGAATAAACTTCCTACTTGTTTAATTATTCCAGGCAGTTTATTTATTTTATATAATAAATTTAATGAATTAAAAGTATCATATCCTCCAAATACTTCATCGCCTCCTTCTCCTGAGAGTGCAACTTTTACCTTCTTTGCAACTTCTCTTGAAAGGACAAAAATTGGCAGAGCAGCAGGATCAGCCAATGGCTCATCAAAATGCCAAACAACTCTTGGTAGATTCTGTAATATTTCTTCTTCTACTTTAATTTCAGTATGCTCAGTCTTAAATTTATTTGAAATAATCCTTGCATAAAGAGTTTCATCGGTAGGATGATTAAATCCAATTGAAAAAGTTTTAATTTTGGCGCCAATTCGGCTCATATAAGCCACAATTGTACTTGAGTCAAGGCCTCCTGACAAGAAAACTCCAATTGGAACATCAGCCATTAACCTCTTTTTGATTGAAGATTCAATTAATTTATCTACCTCTTGCTCTTTTGGCTGAATTTTAGGCTCAAATGATGGAAGAGACCAATAACTTTCAATCTTAATATTTTTTCCGTCATAAACCATAAAATGGCCTGGCTCAAGTTTCTTTATATGTTTAAACATTGTTTTCTCTCCTATAGAAAATCTCATTGTAAGATAATCGCTTAAGCATTGATAATCTATATCTCTTTTTACCTCTTCATCTAATAAAATAGCTTTAATTTCAGAAGCAAAAATTAATCTTTTTTTGTCCCAGAAATAATAAAGCGGCTTTTTTCCTATTCTGTCTCTCGCAATCAAGAGCCTCTTTTTTCTTTTATCATAGAGAGCAAAGGCAAACATGCCTTCTAACCTTACACACAGATTCTCTCCCCATTGCTCATAGCCATGTATAATTACTTCTGTATCTGATTCGCTAAAGAATTTATGCTTTTCTTTTATAAGTTCATTTTTCAAAATAGGATAATTATAAATTTCTCCGTTGAATACAACTAAAACATCCCTATTCTCGTTATACATCGGTTGATGTCCTTTCAATGATAAATCTAAGATGCTTAATCTCCTGTGCCCTAGAGAAATATCCTTATCAATATAGAAACCTGAATCATCTGGTCCTCTATGAGCAATTAGAGAGGTCATTTTTTTTATTAAGTCTCGATCAGCCCAATTAAATCCTGCAATTCCACACATATTTAAGAAATCAGAGCATTGTTTATAAATATTTAGAAAGTTGTGTTTTTTACAGGATTTTCGCTCTTATTTGATATAGGTGCATTGTCAAAATTACCAAAAACCAGCAAATCACTTAAATTATTTGGAGTATTTACTTTAACAAAATCTTCAGGATATAAAACTTCATAGACGAAAGCAAGTCCACTTAACTGCGTCTCTACTTCTGGATATACGAGCCTGAATCTCATGCCATCTCTTTCAACTAATGCCTTGAAATTACTTAAATCAGCTTGTCCCTGCTGATTTGCGAAAATGCTTGAATTTAAGTAAGGCATTGCGATTATTGTAACTCCGTTTTGCTGTCCATACTGAAACGCCCAAGAAGGATGATTGCTTGCTTCCCAAATTGAAAACATTAAATATTTCGGTTTTTCTTTTTTCAAAAACTCTGTAAAATCACTTTCGTTTTTGTACCAAGAGAAAGCATAAGTTCTTCTTTCTGAATAAGAGGTCATTTGTGTATAAGAGGCACTTACAACTTTATCTGCTGCTTCTGAATGACTTTTAATCCATAAAGCAGAATCTTTTACTGGTGCATAAGATGGAATTTTACTTTCTATCAAAGTACCAGCATGATTCAATTGTACAAAAAAGAACAAAGCAAAAATTATCAAAACAACAAATGTCTTAGCTCCTTTGATGTCAAATTTTACAATAGAGAGAATTTTGAATAATCCTTTGCTGCTAAAATAAAAGACAAATGGAACAATTAAGAAAACCCATCTATCTTCAATAAAACCCTGAATATAAAATATATAAAAGACTGCTGCTGCAAAAAGCACTGTAAATGAAAAAATATCAGAATCGAGCCTTCTATTTTTTTCTTTTTTGATTAAGTCATATGTTAGACCTATGCGCCATAGTGCTGTTGCAGCACCAATTAAAAATAGAATGAATAATAATAATTTGGGAAATTGATAAAAGAAGTTTAAAGTCATCCATCCAAAAGACCTCTCTGCACTTCCGCCCTCTAGACCATAAGATAAAGCAAATGCAACTGGATTACCAAATAAAGAGTACTGCCATAACATGAAGGGAATCAATGAAAGAACGAAAGCAAGAAAAGATCTCCAATAAAGCTTATTCTTAATAAAACTTAGACCGTCTTTAAACAATACAAAGATAAAAACTGACAATGGCACTAGTAAGGAAGATATTTTAAAATAGAATGCTAAAGCAGCAAAAACCCCTGCAAGAGTGGCATACTTTTTGTTTGGTTCCTTAAATAATTTCCAGAAGAAAGTTAAAGATAATAATTGAAAACTCAATGAAAGAAAGTCCGGCTGAAATCGGGAAGACCAAAATAAAAATGACCACATGGCAATTGCAGCCGCTGCTGCAAATAGACCTGTTTTCTTGTCATAAAGCTCTTTTCCTAGAACATAAGTAAGATAAACGAGAGCAGTTGAGGGCAATGCAACTAGAAAAAACTTTAGCATAAATTCCTGAAATCCTAAAAATAAAAACAATGCGCTTATTAATTGAAATAAAGGTGGTCTTTGAGGATTCAGATCATATGGCACTGAAAATGCCCAATGTTTTGCAGTGGACATATATTCTGCTTCATCCCACCACAAGGTCTGGTCATTTGTTTGGAGGAGAAAATAAAGCCTGAGAGCAAAAGCTCCGATAATGATTATAGCAAGAATTAAATTATAGGGATCTTTGAGCCAATTTTTGATTTTTTCTTTTCTTTCCTCAAGCCTTTTTTCAACATCATTATCTTTATTCTCCATTAATCATACTGGAAATGAGAGTTTTTATGTGTTTTTGTTTTTTCAAAACACATAAAAACTAATAAGAAAAATAAAAAAAGAAAAAAATAATAAAAATTAATTATCTAGAATATGTTTTACAACCAAATTTACCTGTAAAGTCAGGGGCACATATATATTGATAATTTTTAGCGCTAGGTGAACCAGTAGCATCGAAAACTTCAAACACAATTCCATCTGGCGTTAAAAGTGTTCTATTAACTAAAGTAGGAACTCCTCCTAGCCCCCACTGCCCAAAAAATTCTCTTTCATTAGATATCAAATCGCGCCAAAGACTAATTCTATTTGTCCAATTACCTCTTTGAGAAATAGTATAAATCCCCCAATAGCCTAAATCAATACCACCATAAAGATTCTCACTCTCTGCTCCTCTAATTAGCGATTTAAATGAAGTATTTAACATTAAGTTCATAGGACTAAGTTGCAAATTCCTATCAGATAAATCGCCTTTTAAATTTCCATTTATATTACCTATTGTTAAATTAACTCGTTTTAAAAAAATATTTCTCAACGAACTATCGACCTCTGCTTTTGTATAAACTTGAGTATAGTTAGTTGGCGATGGATAAACAGTCGGGACATTAATTATATTCCCAGTCAATTTCACAGTTATCAAAGAAGTCAAAACTGCAACGATCAAAGCAGTCACAACAACAGCCAACAAAGTTTTTGAATCCATTTTATTACCTCCTTTCATCTTTTTATTTTCATATCCTAAGCTTTAGCGCAAAGCAAAAACAAAGCTCTAAAGCTTCTAAAAATAACGAATTATGAGATATATATTGCGGTGAGAGAATTTTATAAGAAGACTAGCGTAATTTTTCGGTATTTAGAATGCCGATATAAATCTTATTATTCTTTTCATTTCGCCTTCAAGCCTTCAATAACAGATTCGAGATAAACAGCTGCTTTGAAGGGAAATGAATGCTCAATTATTTTTATTTTGCGATAGTTATAATCATGACTCATAAAGGGAATACAGGGACGAGCTTTTTGAGAAAGAGAGCATTGAGATCTTCCTTGCTAGTGTCTTTAAATTCTCTTCCTTCAAGTCTCTTGCAGAGATTATCAAATGAGTCAATTTCAAAATAAGCTTAAAAGAATATTAAATATTGACACAAGTATGTCAAGATAATGCCCTTCGGGCATAAGGAAAACTATTAGAATCAATCCAATAA
>JBBSYK010000022.1:0-2162 GCA_038045285.1 Nanobdellota archaeon
AATACAAATCTCGAGGTTTCAAATGGTTTTCAAAGCGATTCTTAGAGGATTTTTGAGGTTTTTCAAAATCCTCTATAAAATAATCATCTCCTAAAAACCTTCATATTTACCTAACCCTGCTGCCTTCTTCGATATTCTTCTCAGGGCTTAAAAGAACAACTTTAGATTCATCATCAGATACTGCAGCAAGAAGCATGCCTTGGCTTTCAATCCCTTTCATTACTCTCGGAGCCAAATTTACAAACACAACACACATTTTTCCTTTCAGTTCATCTCTTTTATAATGCTTCTTTAAACCTGCACAAATAGTTCTCTTTTCATTTCCCAGATTTATAGTTAAATTATATAACTTATCAGCTCCAGCTATGTCTTCTGCCTTTTCAATTTTGCCTACTCTCAATTCAATTTTTTCCCAGTCTTTAAAGTTTATAACACTCATTATACCTTCAATTTTAGAAGATTTATTAACCTTTTCTTTATGGACAATTCTGTTAATTGTGTTACTTGTTTTTAAGAATTGCCCATTAGAGAATTTTGGACTATTAGTATTATAATTACCAAAATTCTCTTTATTCTTTTCATCATTATCTGCAGTTTCTATTTTTTTAAATAATATATCAGATTTTTCCACTTTACTTATTTTTAAAGGTTTTTTTAATACCTTAAGAGATAAATCAAAATTGAATACTTTTGATATCTTTTCACATGTTTCAGGCATGAATGGACTAAGCAGGATAGCTATGTCTTTTATTGCATTTGCCAATTGATAGAGAACTTTTTTGTCTTTTGTTTCCCATGGCTTTTTATATTGAACATATTCATTTGTATGATCTATAAATTTAAATATTTCATTTAATGCTTTGTCTAGTTCTAAATTATCAAAATGTTTTTCTACTTTATTAATCAACTGATTTGAATCCAGAACTTCTGTTTTTTCTATTCCATAAATTTCAGCTAAAGCAGAAACTCTCGAAATCAAATTTCCAAGTTTATTTGCTAATTCGTTGTTATGACGCTCTTTTAGTGCAGACTCAGAAAAATCTCCATCTTCTCCGAATGGAATATTTCTAAAAAGAAAATATCTTAAAGAATCTGATCCATAGGCATTGGATAAATAAATTGGATCCAATATATTTCCTAATGATTTGGACATTTTCTGACCGCCAAATGTAAAATAGCCATGAATAAACATTTTCTTTGGTAAGTCAAAACCTAAAGCTAAAAGAATTGCTGGCCAAATAGTTGAATGAACTCTAAGAATATCATTAGCCATTAACTGGACATTTGGAGGCCAGAATTTCTTTTTATTTGATTCAGTTTTTAGGCCGCTCATATAATTCCAGAATGCGTCAACCCAAACATAACAACTATGATTCTTATCAAAAGGCAACTCAATACCCCAGGAGACATCTTCTTTTCTTCTTGAAATCGAAACATCTTGTAAACCTTGTTGTATAAAAGAAATCATCTCATTTCTTCTTTTTCCCGGAACAATTAGAAAATTATTATTTTTTATTGCTTTTAATATTTTATCTTGGAAACCAGAAAGTTTCAACATATAAGCCTCTTCTTTTCTTAATTCAGGTTCTCTATTGTGAAGAGGGCATTTGCCTTCAACTAAGTCATTTTGAGTTTTGTATTGTTCACAGCCAATACAATAATATGATTCATAAAATCCTTTATAAATTATCTTTTTTTTATATAATTCTGTAAGGATATTTTTTACCTCTTTTTCATGATATAAGTCTGTAGTCCTTATGAATCCATCATATTCAATATTAAGTTTCTTCCATGCTTCCTTAAATTTGACTGCTATTTCATCAACAAATTGTTGAGGATTTTTTCCTGCCTTTTCTGCTGTCTCCTGAATTTTTTTACCATGTTCATCAAGTCCAGTAAGGAAAAAAACATTTTTTCCTAATAACCTATGCCATCTGGCTATTATATCAGCAGCTAAAGTAGTATATGCAGATCCAACATGCGGTGCGCTATTGGAATAATATATCGGAGTCGTAATATAAAACGTTTCTTTCTTTATCATATCCTTACTTCTTTAATATGCTTTTTATTTCTTTCTAAATTGTTTTTTAAGATAATAAATTTTAAGGGAACTACTACATCTCTGGGACAAGATTTAAAGGCTAAATAGCACTTTTATCGTC
>JBBSYK010000023.1:0-11265 GCA_038045285.1 Nanobdellota archaeon
ACCGTCAACAGCCTCAAAGCCTACCACAAAGCATCCAGCCCATCTATTCGATTCTGGAATAGTGCAACTGACAAATTTCTCCGTCGCTTTACTTCCATCACATATATATCGTTTTGATACTGTTGGAGCGAGTATCCCAAGATCAATAGCTTGCTGTAAAGTATAAGGCAGCACATTAGAATCAGTGCTCTTAGGAAGAAGTATTTTTACTTCATCCGAACTGTGACCCAAAACACTTACTTGATCAGCAATTTTAAGTTCGCCAGTTGCCAAAGGAGGATTATCAAAACTAGGATTATAAGCATAAACAAAAATTCCTGCTCCGATTAATAAAATTGTACTAAGAAGAATAAAAAAATACTTTTTTTCAATATTAACCTCTATTTTCATAATTTAATTAATGATAGCCCATATTTAAACATTTCCACCATTCGAAAATTTTTGCAATTAATAAATTAAATTTACGGCGAGCCGTTGAAAGAAACGCTTTTGGGTTTTAACCCCTAGTAATTCACTGCAGAACTCTTGCCCTGTAGAACTTTGAAGATCGCGCACTATCAAAAGAATCAGTTATTTCAAATATTTGTCCGGGATATTTATTTGTAGCAAGAGGTATCCAGTTTCCACTTGCTAGGTTTGTAGTATATTCAAGCACAGAAGTCTTACCATTTGCTTCTAAAACTTCTATCTTAACATTATCAGAAGCGTAATCTCTTTCTATAGTCAATCCCACATCATTGACAGTGTCATTCACAACTACAACGGATAGATCTTTTATTTTTGTTGGTTGAGAATGTATGATTCCAGGACCGCCAGAAGCTCCAGCATCTCTAATATTAAAATTTATTTGGCGACTAAAATTTTTTTGCAAAGGTATAAAATTATATATTCCTAAAATTCCTATTCTATTAGTAGGACCTTTTCTAATGAAACCTTCTGAAGTGTTAATTTCTTTTGTAGATCTGTAATTATCATCTACAGATACAAAATTTTTAAAAGGATGCATCACAAATTTCTCGTCAGAATTCTCCTGCCTAAAAAAATCACCATCATACTTAGGATTTGGTTGAGGAATATCAGTTAGACCAGCTATATTTGGGATTGAGACATCAAACCAATCAATTTCGACCGTCTTAGCATTCACGCCCCCATTATCACCAATTATTTGTAATTGATATTTTTTATTAGGTGTAATCTTTCTATTAAATGGTTCATGACCAAGTTCATCGACACATTTCAAACTCACAACAACTTTTCCTTGCTCAATATCGTTTCCTTGCGTCTGCGCCCTCGCTTCACTCACACCCAAATAATTCCCAAATCCAAGGGCAAAGCCAAGCAAACCTGTTTTTGCAATTTTCTTTCCTTTCTCAATTATTTCTTCTAGCTTGTTCACCATGTTCTTATTAGAAAGTAATAACTATTTAAACTTTTTGGTCATTCGAGATTAAACATCGCTGAACTTGGTAAACCTATTTTCAGTAGGTTGTTAGTCAATCAACCAATCGTAGTGCCCATGGTAACTACAAGCCAACTAATTCATTGGTTGGTAATTGACCCAAACATAAATCTTTATCTTTTTTATGGTAAAAGTGCCTTGAGAGTTATAGCCTCCAATAATTCTCTCACTTGTAAAAATATCTTTTCTTTCAGCAGATTGTTTTTTACCAACTGCTAAGTTGCAATTATCATTTGCATTTTCCGGGGAGGAACAAATTTCAAAGTCATAACTCAAATAATTTATAGGAATTCTGCCATTCAAGAAACTATTGAAAGAATTCTCCATATTATCCGGAGAAGTTATAATTTGATTCCTTTTTTGATCATCCTTAGCAATTTCATCCAATGTTTTATACAGCAAATCATCAATATCCAATCCAGATTTTATTTTTCTCTCCCTGTTCACAATTACGAGAACACTCATTATGAGTAAAATCATTATTGTTGCTTCAACAATTCTTACCCATCCCTTTCTATTCACCATATTCTCACACCCAAATTTCCAAATACATAATTAGGATCATTATTTGGCATATTATCTTTCAATATTTCAACTCTCTTCAAATTAGAATAAACATTCAATCCATTTGGAGGTTCCGTATTGGTTTTAATAGTGTCTAAACTAAATCCGAAATTCACATTATCAGATATTCCAAAAAATCTTTTAAGAATATTATAATTATTGTAGCCTTTATCGTAATCTGCCTCAAGAGCCTTTGCTCTTTTCTCGGATATCACTTTTTTTGTATTTATACTTGCAATTGTTGCCTCTGCATCTGAAACAGAACCAATATTTGAGTCAACTAAAGGAAAATCATCACTAACATGAATAAAAACAAATTTATTACTTTCCCATCTTATTTTTCCAATATCAGCTTGAACTACATCATAATTATTTCTGTTATTCTCAGGATCAATAATAATTAAACCCATATTTCCATTTTCTAAGTTAATTCCCAGAGTCACAACATTCTGTTGATTATTCTGAGAATTCGGTTTTATTACAAAAATAGTTACATTGGTAGTAATATTATATTCTATAGCATTAACAATGTAATTATATGAGGGCTCTCCAAATCTATATGAAGATGCAGGATCAAAGAAAAAGAATGCAACTCCGACTGCTCCAATAAATAAAATAACTGACAATATCACCTCCAAATGACTCAATCCTCTTTTTTTCATTTTCATATTCTATTTCATACAATGAATTATTCAGTTTATTAAATTATCCATTTCCATAAGTAACCCTCGCAATTTAACATAATGAGGTAAGCCGCTTAAACCATGAACGTATAGCATCGGACTCGAATAATTGAACGCGGACACCGATGCTATATTCGAGGAACATAAAAGCAATGTTCAATTATTTATGTTCCGCGTTATAGTTAAGCTGATTAAATTTCATAATAATCTTGTTTTATTCATCATATCAGCTATAGAGATCTTTGAATAACCATAGTTTTCAAAGCGATTCTTAGAGGATTTTTGGAGTTTGTCAAGAACCTTCGGACTAAACAGGCTGTCCCATAATTAATCTGAAAAAGAGTCCTCATCCTTGCTATAAAACATATCGTAAACCTTGTTAAATCTTCATTATTAAATAAAAAAGTCTTGAGTAATGATTTATTATTAGGCAAAATTAACACCTCGTTATAATCCTTTTATTCAATTCGATTTTGAATTGTGACCCAGCCTGTAAAGTTCGGGGCGTGTTCGGGTTCTTGAGCACCATCAAGATTTGATTTGCTTGCCCTCGAACTGAAATAGGGAGATTGCGCAAATACAAATCTCGAGGTTTCAAAATCCTCTATATTTTTATACTCAATAATCAATCTATAAAAATGGATTTCAACACTGAAAATGCTTCTTCAATTTTAATAAACAAAATCAAGCAGAAGCCAGAACTTAATAGTGTAAATGATAAATTTATTCAAGAAAGTTTGGAAAATTATTTAAAAAAGAGAAATTTATCTTTGGAAAGTTTAAAAAATTTCAGGGAAAAAGAAATTAAGATTATAGTCAAAGACATCAGAGCCCAGCTTCGTCTAATAACTGGGCAATTTTCCAAAATATCAGAAAAGGAAAGAGCATCAAATTACACCAAAGTTAAAGAAATCATGGATTCATTAAATATAAAATCAATTCTTGATTTAGGCTGCGGTCTAAACCCTATTTTTCTGGCATCGGAAAACAGAGAGTATTACGCTTTAGACATAAACAATTCATTTATTGAAAGAATAAATTCATTTTTTTCAGAAAAAAAAATCAAAGGCAATGCATTTTTCTTCGATTTAAAAAAAATAAGCCCTTTAATATTGCCAAAAGCAGATATTTGTTTAATTTTAAAAGTCTTCGATGTAATAGAAAAAAGAGGCCATAAATTAGCAGAAAAAATAATTAATAGCATAAATTCACGCTATTTTTTAATTAGTTTTCCAACAAAAACCCTTTCTGGAATGCCTATGCGCCACCCTCAGAGAGGATGGATTGAACATCTGCTCTCTCGTCTAGGTTTCTCCTTTAAATTTTATAAAACAAAAGATGAAATCTTTTATCTTGCTAAAAAAGATAATATCAAAAAGACGATTCTTTTCAAAGAAAAACAATTATCGTTTTGAAACCTCAAGAACCCGAACATACCCCGGAATTTAGTCCGATGGTTCTTGACAGGTTATTGAAATATTTTAAAGTTGGAAAGTCTATAAAGATGGAATATCCGTACAGTCATCATTCAGCTAGCTAAACGCCAATCTAACTCCTGTTGAAACCAAAAAGGCAGTGACTGTCATAATAAATGAATGTTTAATTCCTGCTTTCATCGTTCCTTCTGCAAGTTTACCAATTGTCAAACCAGCAAAAAATCCCTGAGCTAATAATAAATATAAAAACGGATTAGAAAGATCTTCAATGGAAGTTGTTGATGCTGCGCTGGTTTCTCCTCTAGCTACTGAACTAAAGTCTCCGCTAAGCCCTCCAATCTGGCTGATTCCGCTGGTCAAAGGCAGAATTTTAAATTCCATAACAAGCATTATACCTATAAAAATAAAGAAGATAATATATCCTTGAACAACTAAACTATAAATAGCTGCTTTTCTTTCTTTTTTTAATTTCTCAACTTCTGCAATTGATTTAGCGGCAGATTCAAGTATATAATCAATCTCTCCTCCTGCTTTTTCAGCTTCTCTTATGAGAGTAATTGCCCTGGTAATTACAGGATTATTCACATCATAGGCGAAATTTTGCATTGCTTGATTTACAGGAATTCCAATTGAAATCTGATTCGCAAGTTTTTGTATATATGGACTCAAAGCTCCGTAATTCTTATTGCGCATATTTATTATGCTCTTGCTGATTGGCGTTCCAGTGTTTACGCTTTCTGCAAGATTTCTGGAGAATTCTAAAAACATCTCCGATATCTTAATCTCCCTTTTATTTTCTACAGCTAATTGAATTATAAATGGAAAAGCAATAATTGTTGATGCAATTCCAACTAAGAATAATAAAAGATTACGATCTTTTTCTTGTGAAAAGAAGATAAGACTGATTATAATTATCATTAATCCAAAACCCAATCCAAACCAGTGAATTTTCTTTAGTTCCATTTTAATATCTCGGTTGCTTTAGATGCAATATAAATATGAAAATCACATTAATCACACCCATAACTCCTATTATTAGAGCAGTAAGCTGCCCAGTCGAAAGTCCAACATCATAGCTCGATAATGATATTAAAACAAGCAATATCATTAAAATCATAGGTGCAGCGATTACAATGCTTATATAAATATCCATAAATGTCTCAGCAATTTTAGTATACTTTTCTCTTTCTAATCTATAAGTAACTAATAAAGAATCTGCCCTTTTGGCAAAAAATTCTCCAAGATTCCCTCCAGAAGTAATTGTTGTCGAAAGTCCAGAAAATAATTCAGATAGTTTAGTGCTTGGTGTTGTCTTAGAAACATTATTTAGAGCAGTAACAAGATCATACCCATAAAGATTAATTTGATTCAAAACTTTCCTAATTTCCTTGCGTAAAAATGGATATTCTCTGTTCAATCCAATTATCTTGAATATCTGAGTAGGTTCTATTCCTGAACCAGATATTGAGCTCATATGAATTACTGCAAAAGGCAATTCCTGATCTATTCTTTTAGCCAAAGAGTCTCTTTCTGTTGAAGGATAGTAATAAAGGACAAAAAACGTGGCCAAAGGCACAACAACAGGAATCCAAAATATATAGGTTATTCTTGATAAATAACTTCCTTCAAATAAAACAAAAAAGGGGAAAGTGAGTTGAACACTGTAAAAAACCAAAAATACCGTTATCAAAATCGAAACAAAAAAAGAAATTATAGTAGTCAATAAAGTCATAGCAACATAACTGGCAAATAAAATATCAATATTAGCCTTTCTAAGCTCAACAGACAAATCTTTTAGATATCCTCTTTTAATAAGATTCTGAGATTGATTTAAAAGAAGCATATTGGAAATTTTAAGATAGCCTCTGGCCGCTCTAAACTCTTCAGATCTTTCTTCAGTAGTTTTTCTTTTTTTCTTTAATTTATTTATAAGCTCTTCATTTATGCTCAGTTGCCGTAAAAATACTTCTCTATCTTCTTTCTTTAGAGTGACTTTTATAATCGATTCTTCTCCTTTAAATTCAACTTTTTCGAGTCCTGTAGCCTTGGCTTTTTGAGGAAGTTTTTCAATTAATGATATTTCCTCAAGAAGTTTAGGAATTGAATTATTAACAAGTTTTAGACTAGATCTCAAAGATTCAGTCGATGTCTGCAAAAGTTTTCTTTCAGAAGGACTTGCATAATCTAGTCTTCTAAGATTATTAGAAATTTCTCTAAGAACTTCAATTTCAGTTTCTACATTTTGTTTAAGTGCATCTAACATATTATAATAGACTGTCTATTTGGCTTTGAAAATAAAGAATTTCCTTCTTAGCTGAAGCAACTTTTTCCGCATCCCTTTTTTTAACTCCTTCTTCTAATCTTTCAATTGCATCTTTCACGCCAGTTAACAACTGGGCAATTAAAGTAATATCCTCTTTTTCCATATCTCTAAAAACATTATACTATTTAAATACCTTTCATATCTGTAAAGTAAATCATGCAAATTAAGACCATTTACATTCCTGGAGTGAACCACTAAAACTGGACGCATAGTTAAGTACATTGCATCTTAAATAATACCTACTAATTGATTTTTAAAGCAATTTTTATTGGATTATTCAATTTACATTTAATAAAAAAGTCAAATCATATTTTACTTTTACAATAATTTTATAGCTAACAAAAAAGTGAAGCAAATAATAATCTTAGAATTATAGAATACAATGCTCAAATTCGAAAAAATGTAGCCGCTAACTTATTAGAGGAGAAGTATTATGGTTTAGTGTAATTAACCAATAATATTATACTTATTTAAAACTTCAACAGGATTTTTATAGTAATCATTAATAACTCTCTGAACTTCTTCAAAACCAAATACTTTTTGCTTATATAACTCATAAAGTAATTTTGTTCTTGTAAAGAATTCTTTTTCAAGTTTGTCTAATTCAATACCCTGTCTGACAGATATCTTTTCAAAAACTTTACTTTGTTTTTTAAAATAAAAGATATCTCCTTTGGCATCCCATATAAGCGGAGTATTAATTAAAGCAGTTCCATCCCTGTTTACATTAACTATCTCAACAACTTCTCTTACTCTTCTTGTTTCATGCTTTTCAACTAAAGCATGTGTTGCTATTACAACACAATCCAGCGTATTAACGAGAGTTGGAGACAGATTAATTGGAGGAGTTTGTAATCTTCTAATCAAAGTATCGACAGAATCCGCATGCATAGTGCTTATAGAAGCGTGTCCAGAAGCCATTCCTTGAAATAAGACAAAAGCTTCTTTGCCTCTAACTTCTCCAACAATAAGATAATCTGGATTTTGTCTAAAAGAGTTCTTCAGGATAGCAAAAAGGTCTACTTCTCCAACTTTTCCTATTCCTATAGCTGTTCTAGTTACAGCAGGCAGCCAGTTCTCTCTAGGAAGGTTAAGCTCCCTAGTATCTTCAAGTGAAACGACTCGTGCTTCAGGGGGAATAAAAAAAGCAAGGGCATTCAAAAGTGTAGTTTTTCCAGATGCAGTTCCTCCTGCAATTAAAATACTTGATTTATACTGTATAAGCAGCCAAAAATAAGCAAGCATTTCAGGGCTTACAGTATTCATTGCAATCAATTGAGTTGGGGTCCATGGAATTTTTGTAAACTTACGAAGTGTAAATGTAGGGCCTTTCGATGTAACATCTTTAGTGTATGTAGCATTTACCCTGGAACCATCAGGCAAAGTGCCGTCTAATAATGGCTGAGCATAAGATACATATCTTCCAGTTCTCTGCGCAAGTTTTTCAACAAAACTTGCTAATTTATCTATATCGTGATAATTTAAGTTAGTTCTAAGATTTCTATATATTCTATGTACAACATAAACAGGAGTATCCACTCCGTTGCATTCAATATCCTCAATAAAATAATCCCTCAAAAGAGGATCAAGTTCATTTAGACCGATAAAATCCCTAAATAAATAATAAAAGATTTTTACATAAGCTTCTTCACTTATTTTTAGATTAAGCTCGTCAATTAACAAACGTGCAGTTTTATCTATATAAGAAGTAGTTGCTTCTAAAGTGTTTTCTACCGCAACATTAATGTTAATTAGTTCTAACATTGCATTTTCCAGCTTTTCAAGAGCATCTTTTTCATGTTCTTTTAAGAGCGGCTCTTCAACATCATAAACAACTTCTCCCAGTTGTGCATCCCAGTAAATATGTGCAAAAGCATAAGGCGGGATCAAGGCATACCGAACATTTATCTTTTTTTTATCCTCGAATCTGGGCAGAGCCGGAATCGTAGGATTAGTATTAATCACCGTCACCATGCAATAAAAAGAAATACCATACTTATAAAACTATCTTTCAATTAAGAAATCTATGTAATTACCATTATTATCTTTCTTATTTTCTATTGAAACTTCATAAGGCGTCGAGGCAGCAGTAATAGTTTTAATATCTCCCAATGCATTATATTTTATTGAATTATATTTCAATACTAATTCAACTTCATTATATCTTGGGCCATTTGTCGATATTAATTCCACTCTCCCAAAATTAATCTTTTCTCCTGACTCCGAATATAAATATTTCAAATTGCTTATTTTTAAAGTGATATTATCTAGTCTGTCAGGAGCAGTTCCATCACCAGTAGGATTAACTATTAATTCTCCTCTTTTTAGATTGAATGATTGTATTACTCTCTTGCTTCCAGTTCCTTCACTTATAACTTCCTGTATTTTAGAGTCTAAAGCCTGCATAGTTTCTATACTCTGCTCTATAACTATCTTATCCCTGGTCTCGCTTATCTTTGGAGATACAAAAGCTAAAACAGTTCCAATTAAAGCTAATCCTATCACAGTATAAATTACAGTTTCAATCCACACCTGCCCCTTTTCTTTTTTCCTTATCATTATAAATCTATTCCTGCACAATTCACAAGTTTAATTGAATCAGATAAATCGCATATTTTATCAGATTTTAGAATAGGATAAACTTCCATTTCAACAAAGTCCTCATCGCCTATTGAAGTATATAAATAAGTATTAGTCTCACCAGTTTTAGGAACTTTTATATTTGCTAAAAAAAAGTTTTGATTATCAGCCTTATGATTTGGATTATAAGTTTGCACTGTTCCTTGACCACCAGAAACAATTACACCATCAATAACTCTAACAGGTTTTGTACTTCCATCGCTCCCAATAAAAACCAAATTAAATCCTTTTATATTGAAGTCACTGTCATTGCCTACCGCAGATATTGAAGCACCATATTTTATTTTTATATTATTTCCTAAATTATAGCAATTATAATTGTTATT
Organism: Nanobdellota archaeon; assembly: GCA_038045285.1. Taxonomy (GTDB): domain Archaea; phylum Nanobdellota; class Nanobdellia; order Pacearchaeales; family GW2011-AR1; genus VGKP01. The sequence goes on from JBBSYK010000023.1 coordinate 9,432, forward strand.
TCCTAATTTTTCTTTAAACTGAAAATAATCTCTGTAATTTAAACACTCAGTGCTTCCTGAAAGATTATCTTTTACATAAGGAACTATAAACTGGGCAAGAAGCGCAGCAGCAGCTATAGTTAACAAAATAATCAAAACAGTTGCAATAATTGTCGATACACCTCTCTTTTTCCATTTCATCTTAAACTAAACTACTTTTACCTCAACACCATATTGTTCTTCACAAACATAAGCTTTCTTAGCTTTTTTACTTTCTCCCAAAACAATTGGAACTATAACCAAATCATTTCCTATCTCAACATTATTTACATCACTCAATTCAAGATCTTCATCCTCTCCACTGGCAATAGCTAAATTTGGACTTCTCGTATTTACCGCCCTTACTGAGCTGACAGATGCAAATCCCTTCTTCTTAACTTCAATTCCATAAATAGGCACATTCCCATTATTTCCAACATGAACTTTTAGATTTGTTCTTTGATTTTCAAATTCCAATTTTGCATCAGCATCAAATTTAACTTCTTTACAGGCATTTTCTAAAGCAATTGGTCCGCCTCCCAAATCTTTTTCAGCTTTTTCACCAATATAGCTTCTTATCCATAATAAAATAATTACTGCAATAATTACAGCAATCAAAATAAGCAGTGTTGTCGCAATTACAGGTGATAATCCTCTTTTTTCCTTTCCAAAGACCATCTTTTTCATGTTTTTATTAGTCTTTTACAATTTAAAAACCTACCCTTTTCGAAATCATTCAACTCTTCCTTTTGTAATAAATTCATATGCAGAATAAGCAGCAGTGCACCCTTCTGCAACACCAGTTATCGCTTGTTTGAATGGTTTGTCAGCAACGTCACCAGCAGCATAAATCCCATGTATATTTGTCTCTGAAGTTTTATGATCAATAACAATTTCTTCTTTCTTATTTATATTCACACCTAAAGTTTTAGCAAGGTCAGAAAGAGCAATATGTCCTATTGCAATAAACAACCCTTGCAATTCTAATTCTTTGCTGCCTTTATACTCTCTGTCTAGAATAACAGATTTCACAAACTTATCTCCTTTAATTTCAGTAATATCAGCCTTATTTATAATCTCAATTTTTTTATTCGCTAGAATTCGTTTCATATTTATTGCCTCAGGATGTATCTGCTCTCCTCGGTAAATAATATAAACTTGTTTAGCATGTTCAGCAAGCACAAGAGCATCCTTAGCAGCACTGTCAGAGCCTCCGACAAGTCCAACAACTTTATTCTTGAAAAGTATGGAATCACATAAAGCGCAATAAGCAACACCCTTATTTTCAAATTCTTTGCTTCCAGGCACATCAAGCTTTTTCCATTTCGTTCCTGTTGCAAAAAGAATCGTTTTTGCATGATAAACTGATTTATTCGTTTTAACGATAAACTCATTTTCCTCTTTCTCAACTTTTTCGGCTTTTTCTTCCCTAATTGTTGCAAGGTCATAGCTCTCCGCATGTTTCTTTATTGCCTCAGCAAGTTCTGGCCCACTGAGACGAATAAATCCAGGATAATTTTCAACTATATTTGTCGTAGTTATAACACCTCCAATCGGCAGCTCTGCACTATGCGTTGCTCCCAAACATATTGTTTTCAGTCCAAGGCGGGCACCATACATCGCAGCAGCAAGTCCAGTAACACCTGCTCCTAAAATAAGAAAGTCATAATTCTCTTCTCTACTCTCTAAATTTTTCATACTCTTCTTTTCTTTTTCCATATCCATACAAAAAACAGAGATTATATAAATTCTCCGAAAGTATATTTATTCTCCGTAATACCGCCGCAGCTTGCTGCGGGGATAAAGCTATAAGTTT
>JBBSYK010000024.1:0-14578 GCA_038045285.1 Nanobdellota archaeon
TAAAAATCCTTCAAAGTTGCTCATAATTTAGTCCCAAACATGTAGTTGAATCTAAATTTTAAACCATTATTGCTCATCTTTATGATAAATATCTAAGAAAATTAAAAAATCTTTGCTTTTTTCATAAACATAATTCAACCTAAAAGGCAGTAAATAAACTTCTCTTGTTCCTTTTCGATCATATATCATCTGGCTGTATATTTATCATATTGTAAGTTATATAGAGAATTCTGGTAATTATGTTACTAATAGCCCAGAATTCTCTAATGGACAATCGTCAAGAACAAAGTTCTTGAACGCTTCGAGAATTAAAATTCTCGATGTCTTAAAAATAAGCAATACAATCAACAGAATTGTCCATATTCTATAATAATCAAATATAAATATAGTAATGTATTGTAGTTTGCATAGATGGTTACGCTTGAACAGCAAATTAATAATTCGTTAAGATATGCAGGATCTAAAGAGACTTATCGTTCTTTTATTACAGTCAATAATTCAAGATTTCTTTCAAATGATTTAAACAGCGGCCTTATTACAGCAAATGATCGTTCTCTGATTTATGATTTAATTATTAAAGATTGGATTAAAGAATTTGTGCAAAGTCAGGAATATGGCCGTCCTTTAGCTCTGGTTGCACTTGGAGGCTATGGAAGGGGGGAGATGGTTCCTAATTCTGATGTTGATTTGGGCCTCATAGTCAATGATGTAACATCTTCAGATAGCAATATTTTTATTAATAGATTTGAGGAAAAAGTTTTTGAATTTTATGATAAAGTAGCACCATTCCATCCTAAAGTTGGAATTCATAATCTAGAAGATATTAGAGATCCTGAAAAATTCGATGTAAAGTTGATTAGTTCATATATGGATATGCGGCCATTATATGATTCTACTGGCTTTTCACTTGAATTTAGAAATAATTTAGAGAAACATCGTGATAAAGTATCATCATTTTATCACAATTTAGATCTATGGGAAGAAATATCTAAGAAGTGGCCAGAAGAACCAGAAGAATTAAAATTGTTTCATATTAAAGAGGGAATAGGAGGCATAAGAGATTTTCATGCTGGATTAAGAATGTTAGGCATTGATGAATTTGAATCTTGCAGAACTTTGTATGATAAGGTAGGTGAAGATTGGCCTGAATTAACAAATTGGCTAGGATATCTATTGAAAACTAGATCGTGGTTAAATTTGGAAAAAAGCAAAAAAATAGAATCTAATAAAACTAAAGACGGGAAAAATCCTGCTTTAAATGCAGCAGAAATGGGCGAGATTGAAATTCTTCGTTATCCTGATTTTGTTGATCTCGGTGCTGAGTTTGGGGAAGAAGCGAAAGAAAGACTTATTAGAACAAGAAGAGCGATTAAAAATTTTACAGAGAGCATTTTTTATAGAATACAGGAAGAAGGTTTTATAAATGATAAGTTTAATTATGGCCCCAAAGGCATACATTTGTCATCAACCCCTATAAAAGAATCTGTTTTTACTCTAAATAAATGCGATAAGAAGATTTTAACAAAAAAATTTTTTGAACTTCTTAGAGAGTCTCAAATAAGAGGGATTAATATCAGTCCAGCTGTTTATGCTGTAGAGTTACCGCATCCAGATGAATGGATTATGCCTATTAATGGTTTTTCAGATTTGTTTTATACTAAAGGATCTTTGGCTAAATCCATTAAAACATTAGTGGACCTCAATGTCATGGATTCTTTTCTTCCAAATTTTTCACAGTTAGAGGCATCTATACCTCCTACAGGACATAAGGGTTTTTTCTTGACAAGAACTGAATTTGCATGTAAAAAATTAGAAACTTTAGAAGAAATGATAGGGAATGAACAAATAGATTTAGATACAAAAGCAGGAATTGAATTGGCATTACTGCTTAAACATATTTCTGAAGTTGACAGCTTAGATCGCCAAAAATATTTAACTAAATTGGGATCTATTTATCCAGCATTTTCTAAAAGAACATTAGATCTTACAAATCTTATTTTAGATAATAGAAAACTATTAATTGATACAGAAATGCGCGATGTTAATTCAGAAATTGTAGTAAGAAGAGTTGCTGATACCTGTCAGACTTTTGAGAATTTAAATGCTCTATATCTTTTTACAAAAGCAGATTATATGATTAAAATCAATTTTCATTCTGATAGAGATATTATAGAAGACATTAATGAGCTGTATGGGAAGGCAAAAGCAATATTTGTTAAGGATAAAGAAGACGAAAGAGTATTAGCTATGTTAGAAGATCCTTTAAAATTAGAGATTATGGGTTTTGATGAGATTGGAGCTAAAATTGCGGCATCGTTCGGAAATGAACTAAAAGATAGCCGTTATCTTAGGCGTTTTCCTGATTTTGTTGAATCTCTTAAAAAAGCACATCAAAGTGGAGATCCTACTGTAAAAATTAAGCGCATTTCATCTGAAGATGCAACAAATCAAAACCCCCGATATCAAATAGGTATCGCATCTTTAGATTATCCAGGGCTAATGACAGTAATCTCCGGCGCTTGTTTCAAAGGAAGGTTGGATGCAAAAAGAGTATATGCTTATACAAATTCAGAGTTTTGCCTGGCGCTAGATTTCTTAGAAGTTTCTGCTGAGAAAAATATTGATGAACTAGGGATTTTAAGAAGAAATTTAGAAGTTTCTATTAAAAATAAAACTTTTATAGATGATGATCCGAAAGCAATTCTTACTGTTTTAGATAGGAGAGTTACATTGGAAGATCTAATAAATTCTTCAAATCAATTAAGGCTATCATTTCAGACAAATAAAAATGAGAAGGGCGTTCTTTATGCACTTTCACGAACACTTTATGAAAAAATAGGTGCGAATATTTATGGCGTGAAGGCTTTTGTTGATGACAATATTACTACGACTTCAGTATTTTTTAGTACACCTTATTGTTTTGATGAAGCTGAAAAGCTTGTGAAGGAAAATATTGGATAGAGATATTTCTTTAACGTAAATAATTGACACCTCAAGATTTGTATTTGCGCAATCCCCCTACTTCAGTTCGAGGGTTCTTGACATTAATATTATTTTCTTACTTTGCGTTAAACAAAGTAATTTAAACCTGTTTTTTCTTTTGAATATATGCTAATAATAGGTATTGATGATGCTGGAAGAGGGCCATTGATTGGGTCAATGTTTTTAGCAGGAGTTTTATTGAACAAAAAAGATGAAACTTATCTGAAAACTGAAGGAGTTAAAGACTCTAAACTTTTGCCTCATTCTCAAAGAATTAAATTGTCCAATATAATAAAAGATCAATGTATAAAATATAAGATTGTTTCTTCTAGTCCAAGAGAGATTGATCATAGCATATCATCAGGAGTAAATTTGAATACTTTGGAAGCTTTGAAAGCGGCGGAAATAATTAATTCTCTAGTTCTAGGCAGAAAGGAAAAAATTCAAATAATTGTTGATTGTCCTTCGGTTAATACATCGGCATGGAAAAATCTCCTCTTAAATTATATCAAAGATTCTGATAAAATAGAATTAATTTGTGAACACAAGGCAGACTTGAATTATGCATCTGTATCTGCAGCTTCAATACTAGCAAAAGTTGCCAGAGAGGATTCAGTTTCTGAACTTAAGAAACAGTTTGGAGACATTGGATCGGGATATCCATCTGATCCCAATACAAAAGAATTTTTAAGAAAACATGGACACAGATTAGCTGATTCAGGAATATTTAGAAAATCATGGCAAACATGGAAATCATTATTTCCAGAACAAGGACAGAAGACATTGGGTGACTTTTAATCTTTCATCTTAAATATTTCTCTGTATATATAAATTGGAATAAGGACAAGAAGGGCAGAGCCTATTATGAAGAAAAAGTGGAGATTAAATAATTTTATATTTGAATAAAATGGCACTACATATTCCCAATCACCAGAAAAGAAACCTCCAACTTGCCAAAGCAAAATTCCTATTAACATTGTTATTATGAAAGCCATCCATTTTATACCTGATGCTCTGGTAAAGGCTACATAAAGTTCTCTAAAAGAGAATAAAATAAATGGATAATAGAGAAGAAGGATGAATTCAAAAATAAGGGAGGTAATAAAAGGATATATCCAATAGTTTAGGATGAACCTTCCTATTATTTCTATAGTGCCTCCTAACAAAAACATTACAAGATAAAGATTGAGAAATGTTTTTTTGTCTCTTGTTAAAAGCTGAAAAGCAGTGTCTTTCGTTTTAAAAGAAGCTAGGTAATCAAAAAGAAACCAAGATCCAATTGCAGCTAAGAAATGCCAATTATGCAATTTGTAAAATATTGCAATTAATGAAAGAAATAACAATACAAGTCCAGAAAAACCTATTATTGCAGGAACACGATTCCCCCTCTTTTTAATCATATTTATTATAGGATAATTGGGTTTTTAATCTTTCTTGTTTATTCATTATCTGAAAGTTTATCTAAGGGTGTTTCGTTGACTATCTTATTTTCATTGCCTAATTTAAGACTTAGAATTTTGGATACCCCTTCGTGCATACTCACACCATAAAGTATATTAGAGTTTAATATAATTGCGTCATTATGCGTTATAACTATATATTGCCCTGATTTCATGTAATGCTGCAATAAAGCTGATAATCTTTCAGAATTTCTTTTATCGAGGGCAGCATCTATTTCATCAAAAATATAGAAATGATACGGCTTAAATTCTTGAATTGCAAACAGCAATGAAAGTGCAACCAGCGTTTGTTCTCCTCCTGATAGAGAGGTAACATCGAAATATTTACCCTTAGCTAATCTTACAATAATGCTTACTCCCCCTGCAAAAATATCTTCCTTGTTTTCTATATCTAAAAATGCTGTTCCTTTTGAAGATAACCTGGAGAAATTTCTGCTAAATAGTTCATTTAATGCTTTAAACGTTTTCATAAAAGATCTTATCTTTTTTTTGTCTATTTCTTCAATAATTGATAAAATATCAATTTTTTCCTTTTCCAATGTGCTAACTTTTTCTTGAACTTCATCGTATTCTCTTTTGATTTGATCATACATTTCAAGAGCTCGCATATTAATAGATCCTATTTGCTGAAGATTATCCTGGGATTTTTTTAATTTCTCTTCTAAAACAGAAAGACTTAATTGGAACAGTTCTATTCCGTAAAACTCATTCATTTCCATCGTTAATGCTTCTTTTTCAGCTTCAAGTTTTGCTTTGCCTATTTTCAGATAATTTATTTGTTCTTCTATTTGCTTCATTTCATTATGAGAATCACTTAAATTCATGCTGCTTTCTTGTATATTCTTTTGTAATCTATCTCTTTCTTCAAACATTTTTTTAAATCTTTCATTTAATTCCTTCTCTTGTTTTTCTCTTTCTTTCAATAAATCTAGTTTGTTTTCAATACTTTCAGTTATTCCGTAAATTAAATTTTCTATGTCTTCAAGATCTTTTTTGCTTCTTTTAATAATATTTGTAATATTCTCCAGTTCTCTTTCTTTGTATAGTAGAGTTGTGTCTATATCAACTTCAGTTCTAGAGGATATCTCTTCAATTTCAAGTATTTTTGAATCATATTTTTCCTGTACTTTTGAAAAGTCAAGTATTTTTATTTCTGAACTTCTGCTTTTCTCTTCCAATCTATGTATATCTTTTTTAACTATATTCTCTTCTTCAATTAATTTTTTAAGATTGTTTTTCTTTTCTATTATGCTTTGTTGTTTAATATATTCAAATTCAGCTTCATTTAGCCTTTCTTTAGTTTTTTTTGTATTTTTTAGCAGTGTTTCTCTTTCTTCTAAAATAACTGCTAATTTATTTTTATTGTCTTCTAGATCTTTTCTTGCTGCAGATATTTTCTTATCAGCATCCTGAAAAACATGGTCCTTATGTGTTGCACTTATCTTACTTTGACAAAGCGGACACAGGTCTATTTTATCAACTTCAGTTTTTATTTTCCCGTATCTTTCTATTTCTTTTTCTGCGACAGCAACCTTTTTATTGTCTTCTATATCTTTTCTCTGCAAGTCAGTTAATCTTTCTTCAAATTCTGAAATTATTTTCTTCAAATTTGATATTTCTTTTGAACATTCTTCTTCATTTCTGAAAATAAATTTTTCAGAAATATTTTCTATATCCCTTAATAATATTTCTGAATCAGAAACAATTCTAGTCAATTGTTTTTCTTTGTCCTTGATTATTGCTGTTATTGAAAGCAATTCACTTTTTGCTCCTATTAATTTATTTCTCTCTTCTTCGATCTGAGCTAATTCTTCCTTTTTCTTTTTTAGTTCTTGAGATTTTTTAGCTATTAGGGGAGATTCATTTCTCATATCCTCAATTTCTTTTTTAATTTCAGGAATAGATTTATTTATTTCTTCAATTCTTTTTTCAATTTCAGATTTTCTATTTTCATAATTTTCTTTTCTAACTTTTAAACCTTCAAGTTCTGCCCTTAAATTTGCAATTTGTTCATGTAGTTTTTCCTGCTCTAATCCCGTAGCTTGCTGAATATTTTTATTTATTAGATTTATTCTGTTATTTATTTCTTCAATTTCTTTTTGAACTTTTTCTGAATTTCCTCTTGCTTTCTCTTTTTGATGGCTTTTAGTTTCGATTGATTTTAAAATTGTTGAAAGCTCTTTTTCTTTTTCATTTAAGTTTTTATTTAATATAGAAGCCTTGCATCTTTTTACTGTGTTTTCAAGCTCCTTAAATTTAAGTGCTTGTGTCCTCTCTGAATCTAAATTTTTTAGGTATAATGTTCTTTCTCTCAATATTGCTCCAATTTCTTTTAATTTTCCATCTGTTTTTTCAAGTTCATGCAAAGATTTTTCTTTTCTAGATTCATAAATGCTTATTCCTGCGACCTCTTCAATAATTTTCCTTCTTTCTTCTGGATGCATTCTTACAATGCTTTGAATTTCACCTTGTAAAATTATATTGAATCCATGGGGATCTATGCCTGCTTGAGCCAGCATTTCAATAATTTCGGCCCTTGTTTTAGTTTCACCATTAATTCTATAAATACTCTGGCCATTATGCCTTACAATTCTTGTTAAATGGACTTCATCTTTATCAATGGCAAAGCCCCTTTCGGAGTTGTCGAATAACAGCTCTACAACAGCCTCTTTTGCTGGTTTCACGTATTTGGACCCCATAAATATTAAGTTTTTGGCTTTCGCCGCCCTCATAGATTTAATGCTTAATCTGCCAAGAACGAAGCATAAAGCATCGCCAACATTAGATTTTCCAGAACCATTTGGACCTAGAATGATTGAAACACCCTTATCGAAAATAACTTCTGTCTTTTTGGCAAAGGATTTAAAGCCATGCATAACCATCTTTTTTATGTAGACCATTATAATAATTAATTGCAAGAGCTTTTTAAGCATTCCTAATTTTAACTATTATTAAAATATGATAATTTTAAATTAATTGAATGCTTCTATAATTCGTATTATCTCTATTGTTTCTTCTAATCTCTCCTAAATAAGCAGGTAGATTCCCCATATTTTCATAGCCAATATGCAAATCCATTAAAATATGCCCATCAACGCAATGTAAAGCAATAGGTCTAAAGTTATGATCGAAAGATTCAGCTAAGTCTCTAATCGCCCCGATTTTGTCTTATGGCAAGAATTAAATAGAGCATCATGAGCAAGATCTAGAAGCCCTGCTAAATCCTCTCCATGCAAATTATGACTGCTTAAATTCAAATATCCGTGTAAATGTTCATGTACCATGTTATTACTTGCTTTTTTGACTCTTTACAGAAAGAAGAGGTTTATAAATTATCTTTAATTCTTAAAACAAGTTTCAAAGAGCCATAACATGCTCCGTCGTTTAAACTAAAGTCCAAACTTGCGAGATGTATTCTTCTAATCTTTTTCATATCTAAAAGTTTAATCTCTCCAGAAAAAGCAGATAGGGAGTCAATTTCTCTAACAAATTTCTTTTTTGATTCTACGATAAACATATCTTCTTTTCTTAAATTAAGATATTCATCAAAACTTAAATTTTTAATATCCTGCCATCTTCTATCAATTATCTGCTGACCAAAGAATACATAACTCAATTGATTTAAGCATAATTGAGCTTCAATATCAGTCACATGTCTTAATGTTTCTACATACTCTGCTTCTTTAAGCCTGAATTTACCCATTGCGCAAGGAAATTCAATATCGACCTCTTCTAAAAATCGATAATTAGGTTTGTAGAGCGATAAAACCTTACCAATATTTTTTTTTGATACTTTCATATTTTTAATAAAAAAAAGAAAGATACTAAGTTAATAAAAAATAAAAAATAAAAATTTAAACTTAGTAGTAACTTTCTCCGAATTCTTTTTCCTTTTCAGGTTTCCTTGTAAGCAATACTATTAGGACAACAAGCAGCACAACAAAGATTATTGCAAGAACAACAGTCAATAATACTGTAATATTTGTTCCTCCAGAAATTGTTGTTGACGCAGCTTTTGTTCCGTCTACTTTAGCAGTGTAGCTTTCTTTTGCAACGAGGCTTCCATCAGAATACACATTCACTGCAAAGGTATAATCTCCAGCTTTTAAGGCTGAAGTTTCAACTTTTACAGATCTGCTTGATCCTGCTGGAACAACTACTATTGGTTCTTCTACATTGACATCAACAGTCTTGTCAGATGATTCAACAACCAATTCATAGATGTTTACATTATTGCCTGCATTTACAAGAGTAATGCTATAGCTTCCTTTTTCTCCAACAGCAAAACTCTTATCTTTAACAGCTGAAACTACTCTGCTGTCTTGTCCAACACCGACAACGTTAACTTTCTTTGTCATAGTTGTACTTGAGTCATCGTTGTAAGCTTCAAGCTCAACAACATATGCTCCTGGTTTTGCATTGCTAGGTATGCGAAGGAACAATCTTCTTTCAACAGCGTCTTCTTTGTCAAGTCTGTCATTGCTGCCTGATTCTACAGGCTGATCGACTGGTGACATATCGCCAAAGTAAGCTCTTTCTTCAACACCTAATGCAGAGATTTTAGCTCTTACAAAAGTGTCTTCAGAATACTCTAGACCTCTGTTCTTTAACACGATATCTAAAGCAAGCATTTCGCCGGCTTTGACATTGGTGTCTGCAACTACATCAAGAATCTCGACTAAATAAGATTCTCTTTGTGCTGCTAAAGAAATTTCTTTCTGTACAGAATTGTCTTTGCTTTCAACAGTAACTTTCAACTTCAAGTTTTCTCTAGGGTCTATATCGAAAGGTACTGAAACTGAGACAACCCAGTTATAAGTACTTCCGTTAAATACCTTAAATCTGTTGGAAGAAACGGCATATTCTTTATCGCCAGAGATCCAAGCTTTTACTCTAACATCGGAGACATCTCGAGATGCAACAAATGTTATCTCTACTGGCAAAGATTGTCCAGCAAAAGATGCAATGTTGACACCGCTTGCACTATCAACACCGTTTACTTCGATGTCTGCAATTGTCCCTAAGGTAAGCACAGTTGATCCTTCGGCATTTACTATAGCAACTGAAAAAATCGCTAATGCAAATACTGCTATCACAAGTGAAACCGCAAATGTTTTTGATTTCATGATTTTTGTATAAATTTAGTTAAATATTAGAAAAAAAGGTTCTTTATAAACTTTTTGGTGACAACAATTAACAACCATTTAAAAATGACAAATAAGCTTATAAAGGTATACTTACGTATACTTTTATGTTTGAAGAGATAACGACAATAAAGCTAATTAAGAGAACTAAAGAAAGAATTGATAATATTCGTTCTTATAAAAGAGAAAGCTACGATGATATTTTACAAAAAATGCTCGAAATTCTTAATGTAGTTAGAGTTGATCCAGATAGAGCAAGATCTAGATTAATGCAGATAGATAAAGAAAGAGAATTAAACTTAAATGCAGGCAGGGATAAAAAAAAGAGTGAAAAAAATTCGTATGAGTTAGAAAGATTAAGGGAAAAAATGCCAGGTAATAATAGTAAATTTTCGCCAATTAAAAGGAGTAAAAAATAACAAGTAAATGGGATATATAGGTATACCTGAAATATGACAAATAATTATGAAAAACATTATGATACTGATTTGGCTAAGGCAAAAGCGCGAGATTTGTTAGGAAAGATGATTGATGAAACTTTGCTTAAGTTTCGAAGAGCAAATAAAATAAGAGTATTGCATTTTGGAGGAATTGATTTAGCGGAGGCGAAGCAAGTATATTTACCAAGAGGAATTCTTCCAGAAAATATCGTTAGTATAGAGCGGGAAAAAAGGATTGCTGAAGAACAAAAGAAGAAAGGAATTGGAATTAGAGTTATAAACGCGACTCTTGAAAATTATCTAGAAAATCAAAAAGATATAGATTTTGAGATAGTTAGTTTAGATTATACTTGTCCTATTAGTTCAAACAATCTTTTATTATTGCATAGTTTAAGGGATAAACAAAAGAGAAATTCTTTTATCTTTCATTGTGTCCATTTGCTTCAAAGGGATAGAACTGCGAAAAATCTTTATTTAGAAGGATTAATAGCTTCTCAAAACAGATTGCATATTGATGGCGTACAAGCATTATCCTCTATGATCAATTCTGGAAAGATTTTTTTAGACAAAGTAGAAAATGGAAGCCATTATAAAGATGAGAGAACAAATTCAATTTCGAATTTGATCAGTAATGCATTTACAGGAGTAGACTATTCAGTTAATCATTGCACACTAAGAGCGCTTTATGGGGAGAACTTTGACGCTAAAATAAGTGATGCAGAAGAACATCTAAGGCAAATATTTAATGATGAGAAATTTGTTCTTGATATTAATAAGAAACCTTCTAATGCTCTAGAATATATGGCGAGCCTTTATCTAGGTCATCTAGCTGTGCGAGATGTAAGGGGCTGGTTAAATCAAAACGGTTTAGAAAAGATTGATAATTATGCAATTGCATGGATATTAAGAAATAGCGTTTCAAAGAGAAAGCCTTGGGGCATTTTTGGAGAAATAACTTATTCATACGTCTCTGAATCAGGCTCGCCAATGATGGGTTATGTAGCTTTTTTACGACATTCACAAATTTTATTAAATCAAATAAGAGATGTAACAGGATACTTAGGATTCCCAGATAAGTTAACTCTTAGAGATAAAAGCAAATTTATTGGAAAATTGTATGAATATAACAGATTAGCTGAAAGAGAACGATTGCATTTAGTAAGCAATCCTTCTCAAACATTCTTTTTAGGCAATTCATCAAAACCAGTTCTTACCAAAAAGCGCTTTGTTGAAGAGCTTGAGGATGGCAGAACAATAGAAGAAATTCAGCAAAATTACAGAGGATGGCAGAACAAGCCTCTTCCACAATGGAAAGCACACTATACTATGGGAACCTACAAATTTAGGGAAATGGCTGAAGAGTCTACAGAAGATTCCGATTTGGAAAAAATAACAAAAGAACAAGCGATTGATTTGCTCTCATCTGAAATACCGCCGAAAGAAATTTATGATGCTTGGCCAACTTCATTTTCTTTAGGACAGTTAAGAGCCTATAAGTCGCATATATCAATGAGAACATATAAGGAAAATACACTGAGAGAACAAACAAAATGACACTCAAAGATAAACTAACTATATCAGATGAACTGCCTGATTTCCTGCATAAAAAGATAGAAGGGAGCATATTAGTGATTAGAAAAAGGAATAAAAATGAAGAATATCAGAGTTTCTCCATCATAGATGAAAATATCAAGCTGCCTCAAATTTCTGTTTATTTAGATTTATTTTATCAACGAAAAGGCTTTTCTCTTTCTCCTTTATCAACATCCCTATTGACAAATTTCTCGCTTAGAACATATAATCATTTATCTGGTTCTTCATCTCAGGCAATGATAGCAAGAGAGAGGAATGAATTCTATTTTTTTGTTGTTGACAACGAAACACCTTTTCAATTAAAAATTCGCACTCTTCTTCAAGATAGTAATAGATAACAACAAATTATTAAAAGCACCTATGTAGTTAATATTTATGAAAGTGCTTATATTAGACAAAGATTATATTAGTTCAAGAGCTTATGCAAATGAATGGACTTACAGGCTTAAAGCTAAAGGCCATGATGTTGTTTATGAAATTCACATAATAAATCTTCGTGCTTTGAATCGTAATTTATCTGAATTCGATGTTATTTTAGCACATCCTAGAACAGAAGATATTTCTTTATTAGACGAAGAACTGAAAAGAAGAGAGTCATTGAGATTAATATTACATTCTGGGCGTGATTCTTTTATCACGTTTAACGTTATAAATTCTCCTCAGGTCTCCTATTATTCGAATAATTATCTTAGTTCGAGATTAATGGAATTAGTAGAAGGAGATAAAAAGTAAAATATTGATTAATCTAGCTTAATTTCTTATAAATCTTCAATCCTTCAACAGAATCATCAAGCATTATAGGGCTTTCATTGATGATTCTGATATCTTTATTTTTTGGCAGATTTTTCAATAAATCTTCCCATTCTTTTTTTTCAGTTGGGCGATGTGATTTTTCTCCTTTTTCTCCGTAGATTATGCCTGAAAAATGAACATGCCATTCTTTATAAGGAAATAGATTTTTAACTTTTTGGTAATCAACTTTTTTCTCTCTTGCAAGAATATGCGCAAAGTCAATACAAAATGAGCAACCTGTTTCTTTTACTAATCTGCTTATTTCCTGAATACTTCCAAAAACATTTACTTTTCCCATTGTCTCAGGAGCAATTTTAATCTTCCATCCATTCTTTTTAATCACAGAAATAATCTCAATAATTCCCTTTTTAATCATTAAATAACTCTGCTCTCTATCAGAACTATAATATCCAGGATGAAAAACAACAACCTTTGTTCCTAATAGCTCACCAATTCTGCAGCATTCCAAGATTCTTTTTTTAGTTGCTTCTCTTTTTTCTTTTTCTAGAGAGTTTAAATTAACAAAATAAGGCGCATGAATACTTAATTCAATTCCAAGTTCTCGCGCTTTCTTTCCAATTATAGCAGCTTCATTCTCTTTTATATAAACACTATAAGTAAACGCAATTTCGCATGCTCTCAATCCTTTTTTATAGTATTCTTCTAAAACTACAACTGCTGTTTTTACTGGACCAAGACCTGCAGGACCAAAGATAATGCTCATTATTTTAATTAAGTAAATAGCTTAATAAAACTTATGAAACGAGCTATTGTGGAATTAAAACTGATAAATAATTTAGACATTTATTCTTTTATTATATCGACTATTTTTAAGTTTTCTTCTTTATCTTTACTGACAGTTAGCTTAAAACTTTTATGGAAGTGAATATGATAACTTTGATCTCCATCTCGATATTCATTAGAAAAAACTCCTCCTAAAATTGGAGAGGTTAAGAGAACATCTGCTTTTCTGAAAGTACCTGGAGAAGGCGATTCATACATTCCTGCAATTTCTATCAATTTTTGTCTTGATTGATACTCGGCTGCAGATAAATCTCTTTTATATCTAAATTCTTCTATGTCAGAAAAGACCAAAATATTTATACCCTTTTGTTCAATTGTTTTAAGAAGGCTTTGTTTTTCTCTTTCTTTGCACCATTTTCTTTGATGTTTAATAATCCAATCAGTTAATGCCCATTCAAAACCAATATCATATCCAGCTTTTTCAGATTCTATCCACTTATGTCTTAAAATTTCTTCGTGTTCAGCCTGATACGTTCTGTAGAGTTTAGAAGCTTTTATCAAGTCCAAAGCATTTGAGCTAATTGAATTTTCCACAATCACCATTAGTTTACTCTTATATTTAAACTTTTAGATAATTGACATAAAAATCTGAATGCGAATTAATAAATATTAATATTGTTGAATTTTTTGCTGCAAAAAAATTAAATGCTTCTAAAGTATTAATTATAAAGGGGTAACAATATTAGAGTTTTAGATACATTTAAAAACTCATTAATCGATAAAAAGGTCTATGACAAATAGACATGTTATTAAAAGGGGTATTGATGAACATAATCATCATTACTGCGAGTTTCTTAGCAGTGCATGTATGGGCGGCGAAGCTCTCCAATTGCTAAGAGAGAATCTTTCTAGAGATATTGGTTATGTTCCCCATCTATGGGAGATTGATATGGTTTCTAATGGAGCCCCATTTCCAGATTTTAAGAATTTAGAAGAAAAAAGGCGCCTAAATAGACTTAAACTTTCTCTAAACGCTTCCAAATATAGAAAAATGGTTGAACAGGCGGTAAATATAGTTCGTCACGCAAATCACGCAAGCGGAATTCGTGATCATGTTTACCGTTGATTAAATATTAAGAAATATGCTTTTTGATTAAAAATGAACATAAGAAAAGCGCTCCTCATTTAATTTAATGATGCATTAAATAATTAGAAATTAAAACATTGTTGATTTTTTCTTTATTAAGTCTAATATCTTCTTGTAAGGCTGCAGAGTTCTTTAGGAACGGTCTGTAAACTATATATCCCGGAGTTCTTTGACTAAATGCATAACTTGGTCTTAGTGAAGTAAAAAGAGTATTGCCAATGTTAAATACACTAAATTGTAATTAATACCAACTTATTAGTTTGTTACAACAATAAA
>JBBSYK010000025.1:0-1678 GCA_038045285.1 Nanobdellota archaeon
TAAAGCAAGATAGAAAGAACTATCTTGCTTTTGTCTGTTGTTTCGGAGATACTACTATTTTAATAATACTTATATAGTGGTTCTTATAAAATTATAAATGCCTAAAAAAATATTCTCGAATGCTAGAAATTTAAGTTTAGCTTTCATATTATGCGTAAGCGGCGTAATTGGATATAAAAGTATCAATAGATTTTTTCATCAAGATAATCTTATTGAGGTCTATAAAGGAAAAATCGATAATAAAATAACAAGATGTTATGAAAAAAACGGCGATGTTTTTAGATTCAACAGAATTGATGTCTATAATATTAATGGTGAATTAGAAGAAATTTTTATTGACGATAGTGAAGAAAGATAAAAAATCAGGTTCAGGAAGCATAAGCATCTCTTGTAAACCTCACAAGTAATTCTTTTGGATATACCTCAACGTAGGTTAAAAACGCCTTCAAATTAAGCTCATAAGTGCATTATAGGAAAGAATAAGCTATCCACTAATGGTTTATTATGGTGAGAATTTTGGTGGACTAATTGTACCAATTGTACCTACTGTTTCCTGAAAAACGGACTGAAATCTCAGAATTACTGGATGAAACAATGTTTAAAAGCTACGTATTTATTGTTATTTCAGGAGGAAAGAAAAATTAAGTTTAGCCACCATATTTTATCACTTTACACAGTAAATTATGGGACCGAAATGGGTGCTATATTTATAAATTAATTCTACGAATAAAAATCGC
This sequence comes from Nanobdellota archaeon, assembly GCA_038045285.1. Classification (GTDB taxonomy): domain Archaea; phylum Nanobdellota; class Nanobdellia; order Pacearchaeales; family GW2011-AR1; genus VGKP01. The sequence continues at coordinate 738 of JBBSYK010000025.1, forward strand.
GGGCCCGTAGTACAATGGTTCTGTATGCACCCATGGCATGGGTGAGATCCGAGTTCGATTCTCGGCGGGTCCATTTTGTATACGAATAAAAATAGATTATATTTTCCAACATTCTTTTTAAACTGATTATGTATATGGACAATTCTGTTGATTGTATTGCTTATTTTTAAGAATTGTCCATTAGAGAATTCTGGGCTATTAGTAACATAATTACCAGAATTCTCTATATCTATATCATGGATAACAAGTTATTTGGAATTTACTTTCCTAATTTTAGTAAAATGTATTTAATGAATGACTTTAAGATAGTAAGAGTTCAGCACATTAAACAAATTAAAGGTAAAGATATTAAACTCGGAGAAAATTGACCTCTCCATTCTTTAGTTGAACATCTTTTTCATTTACTAAAAATGAATAATGGTTTAGAAATAATTGTCGGATTAGAATATACAGCTCATTCATCAGAATATTTCTTAATGAAAAGAATAGAGGAAAATTTAGCCAACGAACTTATTTCAGTTATTGGTTCAGAGAAGGATAATAAGTTTTTAAAAATTTATGATTCAAACCAGAATCCTAATAAGAAATATGGAGATTTACTAGATTATATAAAATATAAATCTCAAGTAACTTAGAAACTCTTATAAAGTTGTTTTTTCTTAAACATATATGGGTAAAGTTATTGGAATTGTCGCCATAAAAGGAGGAGTTGGAAAGACTACAATTGCTGCTTCTTTGGCTACAGACCTCGCAAATAATTGCAACAAAAAGATCTTATTAATAGATGCTAATTACTCCGCTCCAAATCTTGGGCTGCACATGGATATATTGCTTCCTGAAAAGACAATCCACGATGTTTTAGAAGGAAAAATTAAATTAAAAAATGCAGTGAAGAACCCCATAGCAAGCTATGGGGCATCAGATGAAATTAATTAGCTTCA
>JBBSYK010000026.1:0-2254 GCA_038045285.1 Nanobdellota archaeon
AAATAAGAATTATCTAAGTGGACAAGCTCTACGAGGGATTTCGCAAAAGTTTAGACTAAGATTAATAATTTGTATATAATAAACTTAACAATACAATTTAAGGCAGCTTCTTAGATCTTATTAAATGATTCTTACTAAGAATTATCCAAAGAGCGAAGCAAGACCTGCTGCTGATTCTGAAGGAGCTTCTTCTTTCTTCTTTTCTTCTTTCTTCACTTCTCCTGCTCCTGCTGCTGGTGAGGCCATTGCTAGATTTCCAGCATTTTCAAGCTCTTTAGCTATATCAATACCTTTTAACGATACTATTAGTGTTTTTACCTTAGCTTCATCGACTGCTGCGCCTGCTGCTTTTATAACTTTTGTCAGGTTCTCTTCGTTAACTGCTTGCCCTAGCTTATGAAGCAAGAGAGCTGCATAAACATATTCCATTTTAGCTACCCTCCTTTGTCGTTGTTTGAGTTTTAACTATGGATAATAATTCTGAATAATCTCTTTCCGATAAAGTAGAAGAGAAAGACGCTTCTGTATTAGAGTCATAACAATTCCCAGATAAAGTATAATTTCCTTCTGCAGTTCTTAATATTGGATAATTTATCGTAGTTCTTATCCTATTCTTTAAATTATTAACTAAATCTCTTAATTTCATTTCTATCATTGTGATACTCCTCCGGCAGTTTTATTAAATAAATTTTCAATTGCTTTCTCTTCCCGTACTGCTTTGATTATGAAATATTTAATATTATCATTTGATAGATACTTAATATTGACTGAGAATCCTAATGATTTACTAAATGCCATCTTTAATTCTTCGAGAGTTTTTTTCTTATCAACTTTAATTCCAGTATAAACTTTCTTTTCTTTTGCATCATATGCAACAATTGGTTCAAATCCTACTCTCATTGGCAAGATATCTAATTTGGCAATTACTGAAGCAACATTTTCTTTTATTATTTCTCCCTTGTGCGCTACTGTTGCACCCTGCTTTATTGCAAGTTTTCCACCCTCAACTGCAACTTTTAATCCAACAGAAGAAAGTTCAGAAATTGCAGGTCCAGGAACAAGACTAGTAGGACCTGGCTCTATGATGATATCTTCTGGAGCAATATCTCCTGCCTTTGCTTTAGCAGGACTTTGATTTTCTGAAAGCAAAGCCGAAAGTTCAAAAGTATCTAAATCTGAAAAAAAGAGAGCTACATCTGAACTTACGTATTTCTCTAAATCTCTAACCCCTTCTTTAATCAAACCATCAAGTGCTCTGAGAACGATGCTCTTTTTTGCTACTTTAATTTCTGCTTTCCCTCTCAAACTTTTCTTAATTTCGTGGAACTGAGAGCTTGGAAGTCCTTTAATTGATGCAATAAGCACTGTATTGCTCTCTTTAATTTTTTTAGCTATATCTCCAACAGCATTTATTTTATATTCTGGAATTTCTTTTGTTCTAACATTGCCTGATTTTGATTTCTTTATCTTCATGATTTTATCTCCACCTTGATAGGTTTGCTCATGGTTGTTTTTATCATGACATTTTTTACGTTCTCTTTTTTATTTGGAAGTGCAGAAACAATTCCTTGATAAAGAGCATCGATATTCGCTAATATTTGATCATCTTTCATACTCTCTTTTCCAGCTATTAATTTGATGCTTGCTTCCTTTGCTCGTAATTTGACAGATAAATCAATACTAATAAGGAGCTGTTTAATATTTTCTTCATCTTCTTTCATTAATATGCCTAATTGGGGGGAGGGCATCTTTCCTGATGGACCTAGAACTTTTCCAAAAGTTGTTGCAACAGCAGGCATTAAAGGAGCTGCTGCAATAAAGAAATCAAATTCTTTTACAATTTTCTTAAGTTGTTTTTTATCTTTATATTTTACAAAGTCTAACTGAGTTATTGTCTTAACAATATTGCTTTTTTTGGTTAGAAATCCGCAAACTTTCTTTTCTTTCACTTTGTAAGGAATTTTAATGATTGTATTAATGCTATCTTTTTTAAGGTCTATGCTCTTTAGATTTACAATTAGATCTATACTCTGATTGAAGTTTCTTTTCTCATTCTTTCGTAATTCGCTCAATGCTTGTTTCAATTCCATTTTTACCTCCTACATTATGCCTCTTGAGCCTAGAAAACTATCTCAATAGGATGTAGTTAACGATAATACTAGTCTGATTAAAGAGCGGTTTTTAAACCTTTTGGGTGTTTCAGTATCTCCGATTACTAATTTCAAATAGCATAATTACATTTAAGCAAATCCCA
>JBBSYK010000027.1:0-4407 GCA_038045285.1 Nanobdellota archaeon
GATTTGATTTGCTTGCCCTCGAACTGAATTAAGGGGATTGCGCAAATACAAATCTTGAGGTTTCAGAAACAAATTCTATTTGACAGAATAAGTCGAAATATATACTAAAATCTATTTCTTCATCTTTAATAATTATTGCTTAAGTTTTACGCTGCCATTACTGCTTTAGAATCCCATTTATCAGGATTATAATCTGTCACAAAAACAATTTTGTCTGAAGGCATATTTATAGCATCAAATAAAGAAACTTTAGAAACATTAATTTTAGGAAGAATCTTCGGTTCTCTAGATAGCTGTTCTAATATAAAAGGAATGTGATCTTTCCGTTCATTCCAATGACTTTCAGAAGGAGCATTATTAATATACCACTCTCTCAATCCAATATATTCTTCTCTTTTTTTTACTAATTTAAATCTTTCCTGGAATTCTCTAATATTTTTTTCATCTGTCCAAAAATCAGATCTTGGAGGTGCTCCTAAATATGCATGAACATTTATATAACTATGATTAAAAAATCTAGGATTATAGCCAGTCTCAGATGCAATCATGTGAGTCAATAAAGAATCTTGAGCAATATTAAAAGGCACTCCTAAATAAATATCACAACTCCTCTGAACCATTGTTAAATCCATGTCTCTGCCAAAAATACTAAACTGATGCCAGAACGGGCATGGTCCAATAGCCATATCTGGCAAATCTGCAGGATTCCAAGAACATAAAATATGATATCTTGAACCAGGTTTTTTTCTGATACTCTCTAAAAGATTTTTAAGTTGATCTACTTCTTTTCCATTTTTACTAAATCCATGTCTCCACTGAAAGCCATAAACTGGTCCGAGATCTCCTGCATCCTTTGCAAACTCTGAATCATTACGAATTCTAATTTTGTATTTATTAAACTCTTCATTCCATAAAGGAGTATGTTTTTTATATTGGTCCTTAAGTCCGTTCTTTCCTAAGTAATTATCAAATGCATTTAAAGTCCAAATATGAACATCTTTATCAGCTAAAGATTTTACATTTCTTTCTCCTCTCAATTTCCAAAACAATTCTTCAAATGGCAGTCTCGGCGTAACATTTTTTGTCATCATAAGGGGAAACCCTTTTCTTAAATCATATGTACTTTGCCAGGCAGAAATACCTAAAGTGTATTCTTCAGTCCTTGGTTCAAATTGAACATCGCCATTACCTAAAATTCTTTTCAATAGTTTATGATATTGCTTCATGATTCATCAGCCAATTTACAAGTTTAAATAAATTCATCTACTCCAGTATAACAATATTAATAAATTAAATCATAATATATCCTAATAAATATCTAAATAATATATTATCTAGTTTTTGAAAAAGAAATCAAATCTCGCAGCTATTCTTATCAGAATTCATCGTCCCTAATTCTGAAAAATCAAGTGAACTATCCTGCGTATAAGAAATACCTAATTTCAAAGCAATCTCGGCTTTCATCATCTCTTCTCCTAAATACGATGAATGATAATGATCGAAGGGATGCTGGCTTGAGTTAATAGCGTCGTTTATTTCACGTGCAGTCATTCCATCATATTTCTTAAGCAATTGACTTTCCGGAGAATAATGTTCAACACGAATTTTACCTTGTGAAATGCTAATAATAAAGTACCCTCTCGGATCAAAAAAACAATTGGAAAAATTACCGTATTTCTGCAATATCTCCTTTGTTTCTTCCCAATTATCCTGATATATATGCGCACTGCATGAAACAGTTGTTAGACTGCCCATTTCAACTTCAAGACCTTTAGCAATAATCTTCTGTAATTTACGCAATCCAAATGCATTTAGAGGCCAAGCTCTGAACATATCATTGCTTCTAATATATACTGTTAAATGTAAAATACCTTCCTGTATATTTGGTTGAACAATAATAATGCATGGACTATTTTTATCTTTATTCAAATATCTTCTTGTCAATTCATCTTCCACAATCCATGTCTGTGCTATTGCAGACTTTCGATAAATATCCTTTTTCAAATACTCAATCATATCTGTAATTTGATCAATCTTATCCCCATTAGCAGTTTCCCACGCACGTAATCGCGAGCCATATGTATAAATTGTTCCTTCAGGAATTTTATCAGTGCAAATTTCATCATAATAACTTTTCAAATAAGCTTCATCAAAACGAAAATAAGGCATCATCTTAGGAGCATCAGGATCTTCATCCTCGACAACTGAAATAAAATTTACAATTTCTCTAACTTGAGTTGAATCATTACTCTTCATCTTGGTTATAGTTCCATAATCATAAATTGTGCGCAGCAATTTAATCCATACTTCTCCTACAGTTTTACCTCTTGCCATAAATCCTGAAGATTCAGCGGAAAAACTCTCAGTATTAAGGACAGGTTTTGGAAATAATTTTGGTTCAGCATAAGGTTCCTCTAAAGACAGTGTTGAAATTATTGATTGAATAACTCGCGCATATTCTTCAGAATCATCCAGCCTATTAATTAGAGTAGTAGCATCAATAAGACGTACATTTTTTCTTAAATTTTCTATCTCTTCCAAAGGAATACTTTTGGGTGCATTTGTCTCTGTCCCTATAACTTTTCCATCTTTTACTCCTTTTTCAAAGAAGTTTAATAATACTTCTTTGCTCTTTGCTTTGTCGTTTCCAACCAAAATAATATACCTAATATTAGGATTAGCTAAACAATTTCGTATTAACGGCTCAAGCCCATTCTGCCGATCATAAAAATTGCCAATCACAGCATATTTATCAGAACTCAGATTTTTATGCACTGCATCTTTAAAAGTCCAAAGAGTTGCAATACCTATATTACTTCTTAAATTTCCAATTAATAATTTCTCATGAAACTCTTGAGGCCACCCTTGTTTTAATAACATTTGAACATATGAATCATCAACCATACTATTTTCCTGTCGAGTTAAATCCGCCGCCGCCTCTTTCGGTTATATTAAGCTCATCAACCTGCTGAAAAAGAGTTTGCACAACTGGCATAATTAATCCTTGCACTATTCTATCGTCTTTTTTGATTATGTAAGGTTTAGAATTAGTATTAAAAAACAAAGAACTTACTTCTCCGCGATAATCACTGTCAATAACTCCTCCAATGTGATGAATTCCCTTAACAGCCATACCACTTCGATCAAACAACAATAAACAAAAACCTTTAGGAATTTCCAAACTCAAACCCAATGGTACTTTAGTTATAAAATTTTCCTGAAGAATCTTATCCTCTGGTGCAAATATATCAAACCCTGCTGCTCCATTACTAGCATAAATTGGCAACTTAGCATGAGGATGTAAAAACTTTATCTTTATAATATCCATATTCATTTCACTATAATAAAAATTATATATTTAAACATTTATCTTGTTAAATCACACATCATATAATGCTCAGTTTCTTCAAAATAAAATCCCAACTTAACTCCAATTTTAATTTCTTAATTTCTTCTTTTGAATACCAGCCCATTGATTTAACTTCATTATTTTTTCTTTCATCGCCTTTAACCTTGCACTCAAAAACAATCCAGTGATGATTATGCGCCCCTTTGCTGCATTTATTGCCATATACAGTCTCCTCAAATAATAAATTATAACCAAAAACTTGTAATCCTGTTTCCTCTTTTACCTCTCGTAATAACGCCTCCTCAAATGTCTCCTTATGTTCAACATGTCCTGCAGGACACGCAAAACCAAGAGGAAGAACCGCTCTATCAATCAACAAAATTCTGTCTCCTTTTTTTATTATCGCTCCTACTGAATAATGCACTAATCCTTTAGGAGAATATGCTGTTTTTAAAACTACCATTAAAAACGAACATTTAGAAAGTATAAAAATATATACATATTGCACAACTATTAAAATTCTTTAAAAAAATCTTAATCTTTCATTTCAATCTTTATCTGCACAGAACGTGGAATTTGTAATTTCATAATAGGATGAAGTATTCGATCCTCAGCAGGGATATCTATAATTCTTCTATGTACTCGCATCTCAAATCTATCAAACGTAGCTGTTCCATTTCCGCATGGAGATTTGCGCGTAGTAACTTTTAATCTTCTTGTAGGCAACGGAATAGGTCCTCTCATTAATGCTCCGGCTCTAACAGTAATTTCTTTGATCGAGTTTATAACTGGATTAAGTGCATTAATATCAATACTTGCTAATTTGATCCTTACTTTAGCCATCCCTAAGCAAAATAAAAATGCTTTTTAAACCTTGTGTCATTGTAGATTATAGCCGGCGTGCCAGAACGGTAAATGGGGCGGTCTCGAAAACCGTTGTCCGCGAGGACGTCTAGGTTCGAATCCTAGCGCCGGCGTTTTTTTATTCTCATTTGAATAACTCTTATTGTCAAGATAATGCCCTTCGGGCATAAGGAAAACTATTAGAATCAATCCAA
>JBBSYK010000028.1:0-12252 GCA_038045285.1 Nanobdellota archaeon
AAATAAACTTTTCGGTGCTAAACGCTATAAGTCATTCTCTTACAGCCTGTCGATAAACTGGAGTCAATTGTATATGAAAGTTACTCTCATCAATAGCTCCGCTACTTGCAACTAATTCTTTTTCCATTTTCATACCTCCCGATAGATTTAATTAGAACAAGACAGTTACCACTATGTTTGATGCGCTTAGCACTTACAGTGAGCAACCATCTTGCTCACTTTTCATAATCATTTTAGAAATAACAACTTGGGCTTCGCTTTGCCTTCGGCAGTTGAAATTCAATCTCTGGGCTAAAGCCGCACAAGATTTCTTTCAACCGCTACGCCCTAAAATTTGAAGAGTGATCACTAATCACCCAACGCTAAACTCATCTTCATTCTCTTTAAACATTGGACCTCTACGGATTCTGTCCCATTCTTCCCAAAAAATAGTGTTCTCCAAAGCAGCTTTTCGTTTCTTTTCAGCTGCAGTTTTAGAATAACCAACTGGAATTATTGCTTCAATTTGAATATTCTGGGGAATTTTTAATTTTGTTTTTATCAAATCATCTGAAAAAGCTCCTACCCAGCATGCAGAAAGACCCAAATCAACAAGCTTTAACAATAAATTTTCAATAGCTCCTCCAGCCTGCTGGCGGGCATATATTCTTCCTCTTTCTCCATGCATATTTTCCAAATTTCCATCATCTGAACAAACGATTACCGCAATGTTTGATTCATTAATCCAATTTTGACCTGCCAAATTAGCTACCATTGCAATTTTCTCCTTATCCTCAAGTACAATAAATTTCAAATTATTTCTATTATCAGCAAAAGGAGCCTGATTTGCAGCATCAATTGCTTCAAGAACATCCTTCCAGCTGGCACTCTTGCCTCTGAAAGAGCGAACTGATCTGCGCTTATTAATAACTTCATCTAATTCCATATCAATAACAAGAAAGAGAGATATAAAAATCTGTTGATTTTAACCACCTATTAATTTTTAATTGGAAAATTAATTATTCTATATTTCTACACGTATAAACAAAAGCAGGAGGAATGTTTGCAAGAACATATCTAATTTTTACATCGTTAAAAAATTCTTTCACAAGAGAGTAACGTGTAGGAAAATGTTGATATTGAATAAAAACTCCATTTTTTTTCAATCCTGTCTTTGCCGCTCTAAAAATATTTCTACTTTTTTCTCTTGAAAAATGAGTTAAAGGTAAACTTGAAATAATATAATCCACTCCCCCTACACCATTATCATTTAGATGTGAAAGCATATTCACAGCATCGTCTTCTATTATTCTTACACGTCTATTTATTTTTCCATTACCTTGGAATTTTTTTCTGCTCATATCTGCCAATCTAGAATTCAACTCAAACGAAAAAATATCGTATCCAATTCCTCTTCTATCCACTTTATCAACTATTGCTCTCGTTATTGCACCTTCCCCTCCTCCAAACTCTACAATCTTTAGCGGATGATTTAAAATTTCTATACAATCAATCATCCTTCTAGCTAGATACCTTTGTGTAGGGAGTATATCTCCTGTCACCACAGGATTTCTAAAAACTTCAACAATAAATTGTAATTTTGACATTTAATTTAATGAAAATACAGTTATTTAAGTCTTGCTTGCCTTTATCTTACTAAAACAGCTGTAAAATATAAATAAAGATTTAGCTATTTATCTTAATCTAATTTCTCCGCTTCCAATAACTCTTTCTCCCTTATACAGAACAATATATTGCCCTTCTGCCAATGCTTGAACTGGCTTTGAAAAAACAAAATAATATTTTTTATTTTTCTTGATCAATCTGCCTGCATGAAGATTACCAAGATGCCTAATCCTCGCTGCAACCTTGCTCTTAGGAATTTTATATCTCGTATTAATCAAATGAAAATCTTTAATTTTTACTTCTTTTTTTGATAGTGCAGAATATCCTTCAGGAGCAACTAATAATATATTTGGTTTCTTTTTTGAAGCAATATAAAAACGTTTTTGGGCTAATAATTGCGGTTTTATTATATCAATTCCAATATTCGACCCAACTTTCTGCCCAATAGTATAGAAAGAAATCCCGCTATGAGCCCCTATAACCTCTCCATCAACCATCATTACTTTTCCTTTTCTAGGCTTAATCTTCTGCTGAAGAAATTTTTGCATTGGAATTTGCCCAACAAAGCAAATTCCAACTGTTCCATGCTTATTCCAGTTTGGTAATCCATGACTTTTCGCAATACGCCTAACCTCTTGTTTTTTTAAATTTCCAACAGGAAATAAGCTATGTCTTAAATCTTCCTGGGATAATGCTGCTAAAAAATATGATTGATCTTTGCTTTTATCCCTCCCAGCTAACAAACTATAGCCTTCTTTTCCCTCATTAATTCTTGCATAGTGTCCAGTCGCAATGTATTTTGCTCCAATCTTCTCCGCCTCTCTCCAAAGAAATGGAAACTTTATTATTTTATTGCATAATATATCTGGATTTGGTGTCAATCCTTTTTTGTAAGCAGAAAACATCGGTCCAATAACATTTTTTTTATATTCATTTTCATAATCTAATTCTATTAAAGGAATATTAAGTTTTAATGCAGATTTTTTAGCCATCTTTAAATCATCTAGATATGAACATTCTCCAGTAAGTGGATTTTTTGTGTCTGAATACATTTTAAGAAACGCCCCTATTACCTTATATCCTTGTTTCTTCAATAAAAGAGCAGCCACGCTAGAATCTACTCCTCCTGAAAAGCCTATAAGGACTGTTTTATTATTAATTTTTCTCAATTTCATTTTATCTTATGTATAAAACACAAAGTATTAATATATAAATCCTATTTATTGATTTTACTATTTTTATTGCTATTAAAAAATCATTAATCTATAAATCCTTCTTCTCGTAAATATCTTCGTCTATCTTCCGATAGATAAGGTAAAAATTCTTTCAGAACTGCTGTCTGTAATTCTTCATCTGTAACATCATTCCTTAATCTAGTCCTAAATCCAGCTTTTGGAATAGAACTCAATTCCTCTCTTTCTCTTGGCACTGCTGCGCCTATCGTATTAATAAGATACTTATATTTCATATTATATTTAATAACCAACACTATATAATCATTTATATGTCAGAATTATAACTAAGTTTTATTTCGAAATATTTATAATCTTTCTCTCCATTCAATTAAAATGCCGGAAGAAGTGCAAACTGGAGGAGTCATGAGTTTTAGATATGATTCTTCATCCAATAAAAAACTTAGTGAATATCAAAAAAAAGAAATTGAAGAAGCATACCGCCAGGCAGAAAAAAGAAAAAGAAAAGAAAAAAGAAACAAAATTATAAAATGGAGTGTAATAATAATCATTTTACTTGTAATAATTTTGACATTTTTATTACTAAAATGAATTTCTATTAAATAATACGTCCTCGGGAGGACTCGAACCTCCGACCCCACGGTTACTGTAAGTTTTTACTTAATTTCTAACAGCCGCGTGCTCTACCAACTGAGCTACGAGGACATACCAATGCGAAAGAAAAATGTTATTTAAACATTGCTGTAAACTAATTTTTTAAATCATTTATATTTTCTCTTCTCAGCATTCATCCTTTCTAAATATCGGTAAACATTTGCCTGTTTAGACCCTCTGATTAAATTTGTTATTGCCGTAGTGGCATCATCGATATTTTTTGCTGACGCTATTATTCCTACTTCGTTTCCATTTATTATGAGATGACAACTCGAAATCTCCTCTATTGTTTTTTTTGTTTTTCCCTCTCTTCCGATAATTCTTGCTCTAACTTCCTCTAAATTCTTTCTTTTAGTAAAATTCTTAATTTGTATTCTTCTAAATATCATACTCTCATCCCTTAGAGTTAAAGCCTTTTTTGCAGAAAATCCCAATTGCATTGCCTCAAGAACTATAAAAGCTTCATACTCTTCAAACGAAGGTCCATCTATAAAAACTTCATTTCCAACTATTCTAATCTTTACTCCTAGTTCATTTTCTAAAAAATGTCTTTCTCTTCTAATTTCAGACAATTTATCAAACAATAATGCTTCCATAATTAATTAAAAGAAAAGTGCGTTTTTTAATCTAATGGTCTAGCAAAATATCCCTTAATTTTAATCTTTTAGCCCATTTAAACATTATATCTAATAGAAAAAATATTACAATAGCTTCAGGGCATAAGGAATATTATTTATATATCCAATAGATTCCTCAGATATTACGCCTGCTACTACAGCAAAATTAACGGCTTCTTTTCCAACAATATTAAAAGTTGCGTCTTCTGCTAAATAAATTTTTAATATTTTTATAGCCTCTTCTTCACTTTCAATTTTTTTGCCATTATAAAAATTCTCTCTGACATCCAGCTGCTTTATTCCTTCTTCAAATCTCTTTCCCAACAAATCCGAATCAGCAACTGCAACTACGCTTCTGTATGAGTTATGCACTTTAATATAAACTGCCATTTTATATATTCTAATAGAGACAGTTATAAAACTATCGTTAATGTTTAACTTTAAATTTACAATATCAAATCTTCCTTTTAATCGGCGATTTAGCTCCGCAAGCCAGGCATTTCTTGAATTTTATGCCTTTTTCCTCATTGATCTCTGTATCGGGTTTTTTGCATTCTCCGCAAATAACAAATTCTTTCGAATATGATGTTATTTTATCATTGACTTTATCTGATGCCAGTTTCGTATTTAATATTAAGCGGCCATTTTCTATTTTTCCTGATGTTGCCAGTTCCTTTTGTAAAAATTTTGTTAAATGATCAATAGGTCTTCTTAAATAATCAGAAATCTGCGAAATATTGGTGATTATAGTATTCTTTCCCGAAACAAGACCCTGAACCTTTGGTATTTCAAATCGCTCATTCGTGTTCTGTACTACTTTTACTTTTTTATATGCCTTATCTAATAAACTATCATATGAATCCATCATAATTTTGATGGGAAAAGAAGGTTTATAAGCTTTATTTATTCTATGTCATAATGAACATTAAAAATGTCTTGCTCGGAATTGCAATATTTTTCCTAACATTATTTGTGGGTATTTATGGTATCAGCACTCTATATGAAAAAGAACCGATGTATGACGCATATTGTAAAACAATATCAAATTCTTCTTCTTGCATGCAAGAAGGAGGTAGATGGATAAATTACTCAAATAGTGAGAATATTGAACCTAGATACGCCAAACCCTCTCAACCAAGCATTGAAAATGGCTATTGTGAAGTATATTATGAAAAATGCAGCAAAGATCTAAATATCGCACAAGAAAAATACAAAGTAAAAGTATTCTTTATTGCTCTCCCTCTTGGCATAATAATTATAGCTTTGGGAGCAATTTTCTTTGGCCTTGAGAGTGTTGGAGCAGGCTTAATGGCTGGAGGAGTTGGAATAATTATCTATGGCGTCGGAGGATATTGGCAATATACCGAAGATTGGGTCAGATTCTTAATTTCCCTTGCTGGCCTAATTGTTGTAATATGGCTAGCCTATTATGCAAATAGAAAATGGGGAAATAAAAAAATTTAAGACAGAACATTATTGGGGAACGCTCCGAGTTGAATTTTTCTATTTACGAAAAAGGCGTTCTTAGAAACACCTTCTGTCAAATGAACAATCCCTTTCTCAACTTCATAAGATAAAATAGTTGGAGGAACATATTTTAGTTTGGGATATCTTAAAGTATTTTCCCATTCTGAATTATCAGTCTTTCCCTTCGTATAATGGGGGGGAACTGATACATCCAATCCCAAGGAACAACAAATAACTCTCTTTTGTCAACCATTCTTTCCAAATTAGCTAAATTAATAGTTTTTATTCTATTAATATCTTCACTTAACCAATATCTTCCTAATCCCCAATATCCAGTTTTTTCATTGTTGTAATTCATTTGGTATTCTAAAACCGTCCAACTTGAATAATATGTTTTAGAGTTTGATACTAAATTAAATTTTACTTCCATGATCTTATTTTTAGAAATAATATCTGGCCCATTATTTGGATTTACTTCCACATTTAAGACTTCTGCAACCCACTTTTCATGTAAAAAATGCATAATAGAATTAAACCTTCTGGCTCTCATTTTCCCTTTCTACCCCAGCCACCTCAATCTCCCTGGCCTTGGTTCAAAAGCAAGTCCATCTTCCATAAGTTTTTTTATTTCCTGATTTATTAAAGATGGATTTTCTTTCAAGTCAAGAATAATATTTTCAATTTCTAATCCGCTGCTATTCTCCTTTTCAGCCCCTTTTAGCATATTAATTAATCTATCCCTTACAGCATGAACCTTTAAAGGATCCTGAATTATTGGTTGTTCTGATTCTACCTCTAATTTTCTTAATAATAAATAAAGAGGATCTTTTTTCTTTATAATCTCTGGAGCAAGATAAACTTCATTATTCCAATACTTCAACAATCCGATAATCATTGCAGTATCTCCCTGTTGCAGCGAAAAAAACTTTTCAACATCATCTCCAAATAACTTCGCCTTTATCTGCCCAGAACCATCATCAATGGTTATAGAGGCAAATTTTCTCTCTCCTTCCTGAACAAATTTTTCTATAACATTGGCAATAATATTAATTCTGACTATTTGTTTAGATTCTATCTCCAAAAATTTCAATCTTTCATTTTCAAGAATAGGTTTTCCGCCTAAAATTGACCCAATACGATATTTGAAAGCAATATTTCTCTTTGGAATCTGCCCCTGTGGTTGATTTGATATTACGTTCTCCATTTTTATCTATTTTTCTATAATTTTTAGAGCTTTTAAGTTTTTAGTTATTCAATTATCTAATTTTATATCTTTTGAATATAACCTTTCTTGGGTCTAAAAATATCACCTGACTTGCTCAATTGTGTTAAAATATCTTCCAATTCTACACTAGATATCTTTCCTTCTACAGACTTCTCTATTTCTTCCATCGGAATAAGCTTGCCTAATTTAGACTCCAATTTTGAAATTAATTCTCTAATAATAAGAATTTTATTTCTTTTACCTGCTGTAATGCCTGAGGTTATTTTATCTATATCAAATGTTTTAGTTTCTTCATCATAACCAACTTGAGTTAAAGAAACCTTAAGTAATTCTATAGCTTTTACCGCATCTTCTCTTTTCACCTCATTTCTTAAATGAAGTCTTGCATACGCTTCAGATAAACGTATAATTCCCTCAAGCTGTCTTGCAGTTATTGGTATTGGTTTTATAGCCATCTCAGAACTAACTGACTGATTTCTCAATCTCACATAAAAATCTTTTATCTCTTCAATTGCTTCCTCTGTTAATTTGGGCTTCACTTTTTGTTTAGCGTAAGAAATATACTTTCTTAAAATCTTTGGATCAATAATATCTCTTATTACTTCTTGCTTATGTTCTTCCAAAACGTGAGTAGCAATTGCCTCATCCTGCATTTTATTAGGTATATCTTTTATTACAAATATAACATCAAAGCGGCTTAAAAGAGCCGGAGATATATCTATCTGTTGAGGAATTGGAGTATAAGGATCAAATCTCCCAAGTTTTGGATTTCCCGCCGCTAATACTGTAGTTTCAGCACGAAGAGTCGCTTGAATATTCGCCTTGGATATCGTAACAGATTGCTGCTCCATCGCCTCATGCATTGAACTTCTATCTTGTTCATTCATTTTTTCTATTTCATCTATTGCTACTAAACCTTTATTTGAAAGTACCATCGCCCCTGCCTCTAGACTCCATCCTTTCAAAAATTCATCCTTTACAACTGCCGCAGTGAGGCCTGCAGAAGTAGCTGCTTTTCCAGATACATATCTGCCCTTAGGAGCAATTGTGCCTATAAATTTCAATAAAACAGATTTCGCAACTCCTGGATCTCCAACAAGAAGTACATGAATATCTCCTCTTGTAAATCCACCGTCTGATTTTTTCTTCTTTACACCTCCAAAAAGCTGTAATAAAACAGCCTCCTTAATTTTATCAAAACCATATATGCTTGGAGCTATACTTTTTGAAAGTCTGCTGTATATATTAGGATCAACTGATAACTCTAATATCTGTTCTATCTCCTCATCTTCAATATTCAAATTTTCAAAACTTTCTTCTAACGGAGTAATACTATTGGCTTCTAAAGCAATGTCAAAACGAGTAGATATAGATCCTGTTTGTAAAGGAACTGGCACTTCTTTTAAAATGCCATAAACTCTAATCTTAGATCCGGGAGTCGTCTTTTCTTCCATTTTTGGTTCAACTAAATCTTCCTGTAAAAATACATTAATGCGGCGCGGTTGCTCTCCTCCATCTAATGAGTCGGGAGATTCTTCAATAACAAGTCTTTGAGTATCTACCATCTCCTTGGAAATAAGCCTAAAAGAAGATT
This sequence comes from Nanobdellota archaeon, assembly GCA_038045285.1. Classification (GTDB taxonomy): domain Archaea; phylum Nanobdellota; class Nanobdellia; order Pacearchaeales; family GW2011-AR1; genus VGKP01. The sequence goes on from JBBSYK010000028.1 coordinate 8,356, forward strand.
TCCATCCGCAAGTACAACGAGCAGGTTCCCTAAATTTTTTATCTATCTGCAAAACTGACAAAGTAGCCCCGCAATTTGGGCATTCAAACTTAGCGTTTACTACCTGAGGTCTTACATCAGATGCTTGTCTTACAATTCCCTCTATCCATAGCAATTGATCCAAGTGTTTTGCTCTAATATCTCTTATTTTTATTTTAGATGAAAGGGGCAGTTCTGACAGTCTAATCCTTGGCAGCCCCTTCACTAATCCAATATCACTTAAAGCATTTTCTAAAATTGCTAAAGCTGAAAAAGGTTCTTCTATTATACTTTCAGACAGCATTGGGGAAAATTCAGCAATCTGCTGAAAACTCAATAATATAACTCTTTCTCCATGTCTAACAGATTTACCTACTTCTTTCTTATAATAGTCAAAAAAGTTCTTTCCCTCTAATAGAAGATCTTCCTGTTTCTTTTTCTTAATCTGTTGGCCTTCCATAATTTAAGCTATAAAAAGAGATTTATATTGTTTACTGTAATAAAATACTCCTCTTAATTATTTCATTCACTTGCAAAGAAATCAATTCCTCATTCTTGACAAAATTGGAAAAAAACACATTTTTATATAAGGAATTACTTACAAGTTAATGAAAATTCCATCAAATAATTCAAAAGGAAGAGTAATTAGTATCGAATATAAAATTAACCTTTCAGGTTTCTATCCCAAAGCCAAAGGCATGGGAATAGAATGTAAAGATGAATATTATCGTCTTCCTTTGAAACCTCAAGATTTGTATTTGCGCAATCCCCCTACTTCAGTTCGAGGGCAAGCAAATCAAATCTTGATGGTGCTCAAGAACCCGAACACGCCTTTAGTCCGAGGGTTCTTGACATTAGTCCGCCAAACAACTTCGTAGTTCACCTAAGAAGAATTAATAAAAATTCCAAAATTCCCAGCTTTTTAGGCACCATGTAACCAAAAATAAGAATCCTTAGATTATATCGAGGAGAAAGAAATAATTTTTATAAATACAGATTAATTGCATAGTGCCTATATAGGCATTATTGAAAATATAAGATTTTCAATTAATAAAGTTTTATCGAGGATAAAATAATATCTAAATATGGTAAGCAAACCTAGTGCCTAATTTTTAGGGAATTTAGGAAATTCTATTTTAAACATAAAACCTATCAATCCTTTTCATTGTGCAAAATTAGAAACCTATCTATTGGAAACTCTTCAGCAAGAAAAGAAAATTTTAGAATTGATTTTACCAATTATTTTTAAGAGTGAATAATCAAAAATTACAATTTATCTAAAATTCTCGCATCTATATTTTCCTTTTTACAAAGATCAACAAATCTCTTAGCATCTTCTATTGTCCCTGCAACTCCAGCTCCATAATGCATAGGTATAGCAACATCTGGCTTCAACATGAGAGCAACATCAGCAGCTTCTTCAGCAGTCATAACATATGTTCCAGAAACAGGCAATAATACGATAAACTTATTTCCATGTTTTCCGTATCCTGTAATTTTTTGCATCTCTGGAATTTTATCGCTGTCACCAGAATGATAAATAACAACATTTCCAATTTTCAGAATATAACCAAACCAGCCTTCTGATTTAGAATGAAAATTTTTATCCACATTATATGCTGGCACACTCTCAATCTTTATATTGTTCGTTAGATCAATCTCATCTCCAACTTCAATAACCTGCATTTCAACACCTTCAACATGTGTAATTTTACTTTGAGCGTCAGCAGGTACCACAATTCCAGTCCCTTTTTGAGAAAGTTTCTCTATATCTTTTATACTGCAATGATCATAATGACTATGAGTAATTAATATATAATCAACTTTTCCAATATTTTCAGATATATTGAATGGGTCAATTGCAATTTTTATCTCCTTTCCCCCTGAATCGCTCAAAATACTTATCAAAAAACCTGCATGACCCAAAAAATCGAGTTTTACTTTTCCTATTTCCATTATTATGAAAAACAATTTGGTTTTATAAGCTTATTTGTTTTCAGATTCATAATGTAAGTTTATTTATCTAACAAACTCTACTTTCTTCTCATATCCAATTCCTCAACCATCTTCGCAATGCTTAGCATCTTTCCTTCTTCAAATGCATTGCACATTATCTGCATTCCAACAGGAATCTCTTCTTTTCCATCTTTAACTCTCCCAGCAGGAATAGAGACTGCACAAATTCCTGCCAAGTTTGCAGGAATTGTCAGAGCATCAGCAGCATAAACTTCTTCAGGTTTCATTTCTAATCCAGCACCTATTTTCCATGGAAGTGATGGTACTGTTGGCAATATAATGCAATCAACCTCTCTAAATGCTCTTGAAAATTCTTCTTTAATCAATTCTTTAACATCCATAGCTTTTTTGTAATATCTTCCTTCAAACTCTGCTTTAGTTATCTCACTTCCCCCTAATATTCTTCTAAGTACCTCTACTCCGCAAAAATCTTCTATCTTTCTCCCATACCTTCTCCCATCAAATCTTCTTGTTGCAGAAAAAAATTCAGCATAAACAAGCAAATAATAAGTTTGAACAGCCAAATCAATATGTTTAACATTTACTTCTTTTATAATCCACTCATACATCTTCTTAGCTTCATCAACTCTTTTATCTATAATTTCTTTAATTTTATTGTCTATTCCATTTATCCTCAATATTCCCACCTTAACATTTTTAACATTTTTCAATTTTATATCTGCACTATTTTCACTTGTTGTATCCTTATCATCTTTTCCTTTTATCACGTTTAATAATAATGCAGCATCTTCAACATTTCTGCCAAACGATCCTATTTGATCTAAACTCATTGATAAATCTATTAATCCATATCGACTAACTAGACCATAAGAGGGTTTAATTCCCACTATGTCGCAATGCGACGCAGGATTTCTTATACTCCCCCCAGTATCACTTCCAAGAGCAATATCGCAAAATCCTGCTGCAACTGCAGCTGCTGAACCAGAGCTGCTGCCTCCTGGAATTCTTCCAATAGCTTTAGGATTTTGTGTCGGACCAAACGCACTATTTTCTCCGCTGCTTCCCGATGCAAACTCATCACAATTAGTCATTCCTATAATTATTCCATCATCAGCTTTAATTTTCTCAATTACAGTAGCATCATATGGAGCTTTATAATTTTCAAGAACCTTAGATGCACAATTTGTATTCAATCCGCGTACATTAATATTGCTTTTTACTCCAATAACATACCCATAAAGTCTTCCTTTTTTTCCAGTTTTCAAAAATTTCTCATCTATCTCTCTCGCTTCCTTCAAAGCATTTTCATTAAGAAACAATAATGAATTAACTTTTTTATCTTCCTTACCGATTCTTTCTAAATATGCATTTACTTTATCTTCAACTTTCATATTATCTAATTCTCAAGATTTTAACAATTATTATATATAAAAAGATATCTCACATAGATAAATTGATAATTATTTGAAAAATCTTTAACTAATCGCATTTTCCCATAAACCTATAATATTCCCTTCTGTATCTATAATTTGAGCATAAAATCCCATTTGACCAACTGATACTTTAGATTTAAAAATCTTCCCGCCGACTTTTTCTATTTTCTTAATACTTTCATCAATTGATTGCACTGAAATTACAATCACTGGGCCTTTTGCACTTAAATCATCTCTTTTATACATCCCTCCATTAATTGCTCCCTTATACTTGGGCATTTGCTGTTCATCAACATCCACAGTGTGCACAATATTATAATTCATTTCTGGCATCGATTGAATTTTCCATCCAAATACATCTATGTAAAACTTCTTTGCTCTTTCTAAATCATCATAAGGTACTTCAAAATGAACTACTTTATCCATCTAAATCTTATATCTATATAGTTTATTAAGTTTTCCATTAAAT
>JBBSYK010000029.1:0-1122 GCA_038045285.1 Nanobdellota archaeon
AAAGAGGTTGGACTTTATAGTCTAACCTCTTTTATAATTTATACACTATAAAATATATCTCAATCAAAAGCCTAATTGCTCATTAACAAAAATAATATGAATCCTATTCTGTTGAATCTCTTTGTTAACAATAAGTATCTTATTGACGCTACTTCCTGGAACTCCATAAGCTTTCTTAGCCCTCTCACTTTCTAAAGGCAAACTGTGCTCGTAAATTCTCTTCATTCCTTCTTCGATGTTTTTAACAATTTTTTGTGTTCCAACAACCCATACTACTTTGCTTGAACCATAGGCATAAGCAGAAAGCTGACTTCCGGTGTTAGAAGCAATCATTACTTTACCATCTTCTGTTACAGCATTAACACTGCCTATAGCATACTCTGGAGCTGCTCCTAGCTTCTGCGTTTCTCTTCCATGAGTTTCTCTGTCCATAGAATAAAGTTTCTCACGAACAGAATTATAATTTCCAGATTTAATCTCTTCTGGAATATTTATCGTATCTAAACTAACAGAAGTCATAGCCATCACTTCAGCTCCTTCTGGAATTAAAGAAAGAACTTTTTTCTTTGCTTCATCTCTAGTTTTAACTAACTCTGCATTTATGCCATTTTTCTTTAAGGATTCAATTGTATTTTTTATTACAACATCGTTAGCTAGTTCATTCCATGTATTGTTCATGTTACTAACAAATTATAAATACTATATATATTTATCGGTCATCCGATAAAAAAAGATTATTAAATTGCTGATTCTTACTGTAAAAATGAAAAACAAAAAATATTGCTGCGATATGGGGGAATGTTATCATTTTTAATCCTATTCTTATTATCAAAAAAGCAAATGCACGGACAAGAAATAGCAGACGAAATAAGAAAAAGAAAAGGCATGAAACCTAGTCCATGAACAATCTACCCGGCTCTAAAAATTTTAAAAGAAAATTTTCTAATTAAAAAAATAAAGAAGGCAAAATAATTACATACAAAATAACAACAGAAGGTGAAAATGTCCTAGAAATTGCAAAACAACAATTCTGTAAAACGTTTAAAGATGTATTATGATATTAACCAAAACAGTATCTCCGAATAAGATTTAGTACTATAAAATTAATCCATAAAGCTTAAA
>JBBSYK010000030.1:0-15690 GCA_038045285.1 Nanobdellota archaeon
AATAATCCTAATAACTCTAATAAAGTTGCACGAGTAATGCACGAGTTCCTGAAAAACCCTCGAGAAACCACCAAAAACCATAAAATACCTCGAGAATTAGTCAGGGAATCCACATTAAGAGACAACATTTAAATAGATTGTCGACGATACAATGATAGAAAGAGCAATAAAAAACTCCGAAGATAAAGTCAGGTTTGGTAGCCACCAAATCAAGCAAAAAATCAAAGGCAAGAGGTCTTAAAACCCTATGATTTTAGCCCTTATAGTTGCTCTGCTCCTTGGTATGCTTTCCGGGACCATCACAGGCCTTGCCCCAGGCATTCATATAAACCTTATCGCCGCTATTCTCCTAGCATCGCTCTCTTCATTTGCAGGCATTCCGTTGATTGCTCTAGCAGTTTTTATTGTTGCAATGTCCATAACACACACTTTTCTCGATTTTATCCCTTCTGTTTTCATCGGAGCACCAGAAGAAGATACCTTTCTTTCAATTCTCCCAGGACATGAACTTTTACAAGAAGGCCATGGCTATAAAGCAGTTGTTCTAACTCTCTATGGTTCTCTTTTCGCATTGCTAATAATTCTCATATTTACCCCTCTCTTTATTCTTTTCCTCCCCTCATTATATAAAACAATAAAATTCATTATTCCGTTTGTTTTAATCTTCATTTCTTTTTACTTAATTTTTAGAGAAGATAATTTTCTTCTTTCTCTTGTCGTATTCCTATTGGCAGGATTTTTAGGCATAGCTGCTTTTAATCTTCCCATTAAAGAGCCTCTTCTTCCTCTTCTCTCTGGCTTATTTGGAATCTCCTCTCTAATTATAAGTCTAAAAAGTTCAAAAAATCCAAAAAAACAATCTCTTCTTCCACTAAAAGAAATAAAACTATCTAAATCAGAATTCAAAAAAGCTTCCTTAGCAGCTCTAATTTCAGCTCCTCTTTGCTCCTTTTTACCAGGCATCAGTTCTGGTCACGCAGCAACCATCGGTTCAGAAATAATTCCGCAAGAAAGAAAGGGCTTTCTTTTTCTCGTTGGTTCAATTAATACTGTAATCATGGCTCTAAGTTTTATAACAGTTTACGCAATAGGCAAGGCTCGATCAGGAACAGCTGCTGCTATTCAAGATATCTTGCATCAAATTTCACTCCAACATTTAATCATCATCCTAGGAACAATAATAATTTCTGGAATCTTAGCATTTTTCCTAGGAATAAACCTTGCAAAATTTTTTGCTCTTTCTTTGAATAAAATAAACTACAAAAAACTGACTCTTGGTATAATAATAATTCTAACGATTATTAATCTCATATTTTCAAGCTGGCTTGGCTTTATTGTTTTAATCACTTCAACTTCTTTAGGTATTTTCTGCATCCTTTCAAATTCTCGCCGCATAAATCTCATGGGCTCTTTAATAATTCCTACAATTGTCTATTATTTAATGAACTAATGTTAAGAACCCTCGGACTAAACCGGGGCGCGTTCGGGTTCTTGAGCACCATCAAGATTTGATTTGCTTGCCCTCGAACTGAAATAGTGGGATTGCGCAAATACAAATCTTGAGGTTTCAAAAAGCTATTCATTAAAGCAAAAGAAGCTGCTTATATCTTCCCTCTATCAACTCCACAAGCCCTTGCTCCTGCAGATGCCTAACAATCAATTTAGCTCCTTTTCTTCCAACATATCTCATACTCTCTGACAACGCCTCTTCTGTGGAAGAATAGCATTGTTTCTTACAAGCCACAAACTCAACTAAATCTCTATAAAAAATTAGATGATAATGCTCAAAAGACCTTAAAATTCTAGGACCTAAATTTCTCACTTTCTTTATAATTTCCTTATCAATCTCTTTATCAATACTTGTATTGAACTCACTTGCTTCTTCTATCTCTCCTCTATCTAACTCAACCATAGTTGTCCTCTATCTAGATTATATAAAAAACTTTCTATTTCTCTTCCATAAATAAAACAACTTCTTTCTCCTATTTTGTATATTACTAAAGAAATAATTCTAAAACCACTTCTTAATACTCTCTTGTTTCTCCTTCTCTTTTCCAAATATGCTCTGAATATGCCTTTCAGTCAATTCTAAACTTTCCAGTAAATAAGGGCTCGCATTGTAATTTCTAGCAAGTGCAAGAGCTGGTTGCATATATTTTAATATGCTTCCTTCTGCAATCGTAAATATTAACCTTCCGCCGCATTTAGTGCACTTTCCTGTCAAAGGGGGTCTTCTATACTTATTATTGCAAGTAACACATCTAAACCCTTGTTGAGAAAACTTTCTCAAATTTCCTCTTGTATCTCTGATAAAATGCCGCTCTATAATTAATCTTGAAACATCATCAACATCAACAGCTCTTATTTTCTTGCAAAGCTTCATCATCTCATCAACCTTCTCCTGCATTGTTGGCAAAGTCTTATAACTAGAGCATAATTGCGCCGCATTAATATCCTTAGTATTATAAGAAAATCCAATTTCAGTAAATTCTCTATCTCCCCCCAACCTATTTCTTACTTGTTCCATCTTCACCTCAGAAGGATGTTTATGATGCTCAGCAGCTTCATAAAGCTCTAAAGGAATCTTCCTTCCTACATCAACATCAAAAATCATATCATCCACTTCATTTGCTTTTATTTTCATGTTTAAAACAAGGGGAGCATCCTGCGTCCCGCCTCTATGAGAAGGTATAAATTTTCGTGAAAAATTTAATAGTAAATCCATCAATAATATCACTGCGGCTTCATCACCATCGCAATCTCTCCTCATTGCTGCATGTATATATGGAGATGCTAATAAAGCCTGTATCTTAGAAAAGCCTATTAATCTCCCTGCAACACTAACAGAAGTATGAGGGGACAAACAAGCAAATAACATTCCAATTAAATTTTCTTTCTTTTGAATATTAAAGAATTTAGGCATTTGATAAATTTTCTCAAGTTCATCATCAATAAATTTTGACACATTTAAAAAAACATCATCTGCTCTTTCATCTGGAGAAAGAGGGCAGGCAGGTAAAATTATATCGTGTGGAAAAATTTCTAAAATCTGATTCTCTCTTTCCAAATTATTTCCATTTATATCTTTTTCATATCCTAATTTCCTTAACATTTCTACGCTTGTCCCAATTTCAGATGGTTTAAAATGTGAAATTGGTTGCTCAGTCATGTCATATCTAATCGTTCCATCCTTATTTACATTTAAATTGTACATTGCTCTGAGTATTCCTTTGGCTAAATATTCAGATATGTGTTCTTTGTTGCTTGTTCCCCTCACACCTTTTATTACGGATATTATCTCATCATTTTTTACCTCTATTCTCTTTCTGGCCTCATTAAAATAATATTTTATATCAATCGTTTTTTCCATGCTTTCAAAACTCCTTTCATGCTTTTCACATTTATTAGAATAAAAAGATAAACAAGAAGGGCAATAATACCTCTTTTGATTCCAGTTCCTGCATTTTTCACATCTGTTATAAATTCTCTCACTTTCACAACTAATACAGTAAAAATTTGGAAATTCTGCTTTGACTTTTCCCGCTTCCATTGCTGCCTGGAAACTTCTTAATCTTCCCCCTTCTTCTCCAACTGGAAATAATACGTGAGGGCTGCCTGTAAGTTTTCTTAATTTTGCCTTTTCAGGCCGGCCCATTCTAGCACCAATAAAAGTACCTGCTTTGTCTTTAATCTTATATTTGCATAAATCATTAACAACCTCTAACATTTCCTTCTTAACAATTCTTTCTATCATTAAATCAATTTGTTTTTCTAAATTCTCTTTTATATCTATCCCGAGATTAAATAATAATTTTTTAGTATCTTCCTTGTTTAAAATAACACTTTCTATAAAAGTTTCATGTTCACATCCTATTATTTCAAGTGCTCTCTTCCCTTTAGCAAATCTTTCTCGGTCATTCTGTGTATAAGGTAAAATCAATTTATTTTCTATAATATCTCCATGTCTCAGCCAATCTACGAGCGCTAAAAAATCTTCATAAGATATTTGTGACCAGTAATAAATAAATTTAGGATGCAGCGCTATTTTATATTTCTCGCTCAATTCAATTGCATTCTCAAATGAAGGAATTAATTCACTCTGTCCTCCTAAACTTTCAAGTTCTGCAATCCAATATTGTTCAATATATCCTGCCTTTTCCAAATAATGATTTCTATTAAAAAAATCTCCATAGGGTATTAAAATATCCCCTAAATAAATTATTTCCTCTGTTGATAGATAATATTTTTCACCTTCTTCCATACTATTTATGTATTTAACGCTTCCATTACTTAATTTTACAATCGGACCATCAATCTCATCACATGAAGCAATGGTACATCCCTTAGTCGGCTTCTCAATCTTTAATTGGGTTCCAGAAGCAATAAAGCCTTTAGTAATAGCCATAGTTCCAGGATTTAATGCTAATGTTGAATATCCTGTATTTCTGCATCGGCCATACCTTAATCTAAAAGCCCCTGATCTCGAAGGATGAGAAAAAACAGGTCTTCCTGCTACTAAGTCTTGAATATAAGTCGCTCCTCCTCGCATCCCTCCGCTTTCTTTGCTTTCTTTAATTTTTTTTTGTAAAATAACAAAATCTTCAAGCCAGCCCCAATCAGATAATTTAAATCCTTTTTTCTTCAAATTATTTACTCTTCCCAATATTTTAGGGGCTTTTTGAGCCATTCCTTCCCCCATAACTAAGGCAAAACCACTCCTAATAAAATTAGTCTCTATTCTGCTAAGATCTTTATAATTATAAACCTCCTTATCCTCGCTTGGATCTCCTGTTAATTGTATTGGTAATTTCCTCATTAAGAATTCTATCTCCTGCTCACTTGGAAGATATTGTAAATTAGTAATCCTTTCATGATATTCATAGCATTCGTGAACCCCTCTCTTAATTTCTTCTTCTGTAGGGTCATATAAGGCATATCCAAATAGCTCTCTGAGATAATCAATTACTACCAAAGAAAACGCTGCTTCCGTCCCTCCTGCAGATCTAATTGGTCCTGAAAAATAAGAAGATAAAAAATCTTTTCCATCTCTTGTTTTTTTAACTTTTAACTGTATAAACCCTTCAAGTGGAGAAGAAACATACCCTAAAGTCAAATATCCTAAAGCAACTCTAATTCCTGCTTCCATTGCTTCTAAATGACTGGAAAATTTGCAAAATTTTTCTTTCGCCAATTCTTCAGCAATTATTAGTGCAACTGCAGGATTTAATGATCCCTGCTCTTTTTCTAATTCTTCGATTCTAAGAACTATTCTTTTATCATTAATTTGAGGATATAAAACTGAAGCAAGCCCGATTACTCTCTCAGCAAGAGATGTTGCTAAAGTAATCTCCACTTCAGCAACTGGATCAAATCCCATTTTCCTTGCCTCTCCAGCTTTCTCATAATGTTTCTTAACTTCCTTTTCAATTTCTTTAAAATATTGATTTATCTCCATATCAAATTCCCCCAAGTGCACTTAAAATTTCTTTCCAGCTTTTAACTCGTATAATTCTCCTGTCCAATTTTCTCCTATTCCAAGGTTTATCATATAAAAAAACTCTAACTCCTCTCTCCGCACACTCTCTTGCATACTCTAAATTATCTTCTATAAAATCGCTAATTCCAAGATTTGTACAAATCTCTGCCTTTGTACTTCCATTTTCTTTATGAAAATCAGAAGAATAAACAACTCTAATTTCTTTCCCAAAAAAATGATTATTGATAAATGCTTCAGTCTTATCTTTAAATCTTTTAGGGCGTGAAGTTACAATATAAATTCTCTTTTCTAAAGACAATTTATCAATCGCTTGTCCAACGCCATCTATTAAAGGAATTTTATTAAAATATCTTGAATTATAAAATTCATCAACTAATCTTATCGCTTCTTCTCTGTTCTTGTCAAGTCCGTGTTCCCAGAAATTATAGGTTTTTATCTTTTCAAATAAAATCCTTCTTCCATACGTATCTTTATAAAAATCAATAAATGTCATCACGAAATCTGCAACAACTTCATCTAAATCTATTCCAATAAGGTTCTTATCTTTTTCTTTATTCTCCATTTTCTTCTTCCTCTTGATCTTCTCCCTCCCCCTCAACCGCTCTCTCATCAACACTCATTCTCTTATTCACTTTCGATATCTCCTCTTCCACAGTAAAATCGAAAATTTTCAATTCGCGAGTCTTTAAGTTTAACACGGGCAATTTAGCAGGATCTGGAATATTTCCTACTTTTTCCTCAAAATCAGTCTGAGCCTGCCAACAACTGCCTGTAATAATTAAAATATTATTATAACTATCAATGTCTAGCCTATGAACCTCACCAGTACAAACTATATCTGGAACATCTAATATCACTAAAGGATCTTTATCAGCATTAGGGATGTATATCGAACTTGAATGTGTGGGTGCTAAATGTCTTCTTTTAAGCATATGTTTTACTGCTTTTGCCGGACATCTATGCGCTTTCAATTCTCTTAATTCCTTAATTTCATTTATAAAACTATGAATGCTCGCCCCATGATACATCAGCACTTTAAATTCATTCTCTTTTTCTAATAATTTTATTAAAGCAGGATTAGTAACTAAAATAAGATTTTCTATGTGGTATAAAGGTTCTGCATATTTTCGGTCTATAATTGGCTGGGGTTCTGCTACTCTTGTAGCATCGTGCTGGCCCGGGCACATGAACATAGTGATATAATAAGGAATCCTTTTAAGATACGAAGCTAACAGCATATATTGCTCTTTCATACTTTTCAATTCAAGCAAATGCTCTTGTCCGGGAAAAATTCCCACTCCATCTACATTATCTCCTGAAAAAAAAATATATCGTATTTTTTTTGCATTCTCATCATCGCTATTTAACCACTCTATGAGTTTCTCAAAACTCTTTGAAAGATGTTTTTTGCTGCCGCAATGAATATCAGAAAGAAAAGCAATTGAAATATCTTCATTGAATCTTGCCTTTTGATGAATAAATGCATCTGGAAAATAAATTTCATGTGCAAAAAGCAAATCTCTATTGCCTGAACATTTTACAGCAACAACGTCATCTAATTGTATTTCATCTGCCTTTTCAAAAAGTTCTTTTCCATCAGATTTAATCAAAGCAGAAATACTCCCTGTAAGGTCCTCCAAAGTTAGAATTATATTCTTATTTTTCGTAATTCTTTTATCAGTCAATATCCCAATAATGCTCAAATTTTGTCTTTCGCTTGAAATTTTACTTATAGACACTAAATTTTGTAAATCCGCCCGCTGCATCAATATTCTCTGCAGCTGCTGGTATCTCGATCTAAAATTATTTATAAAATCTCCCACATCTAATTTTTTATCGTTTTTCGTATCAGCATAAAAAATTTGAAAGCCCTCTTTTCTCCCGGCTTCTTTTCTGTCTCTCTTTACAGAAGAGATTGCGCTGCTTTCTTTTCTAACCTCCAAACTAATGCCTAATTTAATAAATGTGTTTTCTACCAGCGTCTTGTTCTCCTCTCCAAGTCTACTAATTACTCCTTGCAAAAATTCAAAATTCTTACTTATCAGCGAGCGAGTTATTATTTTTTTCCCGCCTATTCTTTCCAGACTCTCCAAAAAAGTTTTTGCAACCTGCTCGTTGTTAAAATTCTGCAGCAAATCAAATATCTCTTTTTCCAGCAAGATGCCTCTTTCCTTAATTAATTTTAATATTTCTCCATTCATGATATTGATTGTAAAATAAATATAATTTATATCTATCTCCTCACTTAAGAGTTAATAAAAATTTGTATCTTTCATTGTGTCATTCCTCTCTAAGAAACGGCGCCGTATTTCCCCGCCTATAATAAGTGGAGATCATTAACTTTTAAGGACAAGAAACTTTTCATGTAGATATTTTTTAATGTTGTTAAATAAGGGCAATGTTCCAATAACGAGATTCTTCAAATCGCTCTCCCATAATCCCTTCATCATTCCGATTCTATCCAAAAATTTTCTGTATTCGAAATCTATATTATATAATTTCAATTTTTTATCTATGATATTTTTATCTATTTCCATATTTTTTTCCATTAATAAAAAGAACAAATCATAAATATCTCTTGGTTTTTGTCTAGTGAAAATCGCCCTTACTTTTTCTGCGAGGATTTCTCTTTCAGATATTGAAAAAACCTCGAAATTTGGAATCTCTCTATAAAAAGAATATATTGAACTCTTCTCTGCTTCTTCAACTTGTTCTCTTAGGCTTATATTTAATGGGATAAAGCACTGGGTTTCCTTACTTCTCTTGTATAAAGGACCATTAAACAAAAGTCTTACATTAATCTCTTTCTGGTATTCCTTAATTTCTTTAATTTTGCAATTAATATTGAGCAGTTTAAAGTCCGTAGTTATAAAATCTATTAATTTTCTAACATCAAATCTTTTTGTTAGAGTAAAGTCTAAATCCTCTGAAAATCTATTGAGTTTGTGAATTTTATAGAGACAAGTTCCTCCTTTAAAAACTAATTCCTTGCCGATGTGCGAATAAATGCTAAAACTAAAAACAACCGCACTCTTTTTCATGTTACAAATAAAGAAAATTCTCTATTTATATTTATCGCCGACCAGTAATATAAATCTATAAATAAAGGGCTTTATCTAAAATCTCTTTTGCTCTTTCTTTAATATTATCACCTAACATTAATTTAATCTCCCTCGTCCTTCCTTGTCGTCCTTTGCTTATTACTCTCGTATTTATAATTCCAAGCATGTCAAATTCAGCTAAAATATCTGAGATTCTCCTTTGAGTTAATACTTCACTCTTCGTATTTGAACATACATTCTGATATGAATTAAAAACATCGCCTGTGTATATCCCTTTGCCTTTTCTTTCTTGATCTAAACTCATTATTGCTCTAAGCACTAATTGAAACTGCCTTGGTTCATTCTCTATAATCTCTAGCATTTTATCTTTCTCTATTTTTTGATTTGCAATATCAATGTGCTCTAAAGATATCTTTTTTTTATTTTCTCTTTCAGCTATTTCTCCAGCTACTCTCAATAAATCAAGAGCTCTTCTTGCATCTCCATGTTCTCTTGCTGCATAAGCTGCACATTTGGCAATAACCCCCTCCTCCAAAACTCCTTGTTTGAATGCTTTTTCAGCTCTTTCACGTAATATGTCTTGTAATTGTAAAGCATTATATGGTGAAAAAACAAGTTCTTCCTCTCCAAGCGAACTTCGGACTCTAGGATCTAAATTATCCATAAAAGTTAAACTATTGCTGATTCCAACAATATTTATCTGTGCGTTTCTCAACTCTGAATTTAATCTTGTCAAAGTATAAATAAAATTATCCGATATTTTTTTTACTGCTTGATCTATTTCATCTAAAACAATAAGTATCACTTGTTTCTCATTATCAATTAAATCAATAAATCTGCTATACACTTGATCTGTGGGTAGTCCAGTCGAAGGAACACTCCCTCCGAGTTCATTGATTATTTCTGCCAAAATTCTATATTCAGTATCTGCAACTTTTTTAAGTTTGCAATTTACATAAACAAATTTTAAATTATTTTTGCCCATTTCTTTCATTTTTTCAGAAATTTTAATTGTAACATGCTGTACACTTAAACTTTTCCCGCTTCCTGTTTTTCCATAAATAAATAAATTACTTGCTCTCTCCCCTCGTAGTGTTGGCGCTAAAATAGAAGCTATACTTTCTATCTGATCGTCCCTATGAGGAATATTTTCAGGAGTATAGTTCGATTGTAAAAAAGATTTATTTGAAAATAAACTATTATTTACAAATGAACTGAAAATTTTATCCAAATCTACCATTTTTCACCTTTTTTGATTCCTATAATTACAATTTCTCCATTTTAAACTTATCTGTTCTATAAGCTCTATTTCCACTGGAAAACAAAATTTTTATGTTTAAAATATATCAATATCATTAAAAAATTAAAAATTTTTCACAATTGAAGCACACCTATACTTCCACTGGAAAACATTCTCCTATAAATCTTATATTATTTCTTAAACCGAACTAAATTATATAATATAATATAATAATTATAATATATATAATATAATATATAAAAATTTATAAATGAAAAAACAATAAGAAAAATTCTCACGTCTATATTTAAACCTTTCTTAAACTTCCATTGGAAACGATAGGGTGAGGTCATTATTAGTAATATAAGATCATTATTTTGTAAAGGAGAAAAGTTTATATATAATCTTTCTTTGAATTAACAATGAGTTTAGACAAAAAACCTCTAAAAGATATAGTAGGAAAGTTAGTTGTAACAAAAGAAGGCCGCCGATTGGGTATTGTCAAGGATATAAGTTTTGAAACAAGAACAGGAGAATTAATCCAACTCATCATTAAAGATTCAACTCCATACACAAGAAATCTCAATTTAGAACTTTCTCCAAAAAAAGAAGTAATTATACCATATAATTCAATTATTGCTATAGGAGACTTCGTAGTTGTTTCAGAAGAAGATTTAACATAATTTAACTAAAATTTTAAGAAATTCAAATGAAAATAATAGGATTTAATTTTACAAAAGTTCACGGCAACAGATCTTTAGACTTTAAGCCTTCACCAACCATAAACACGAACATTGAAGTTATAGATGTAGAAAAAGCAGATATTGATTTTATTAAAGAAATAGATTCCCTAAAACTATCTTTTAAATTTTCATTAATTTATAAAGAAGATGAAAAAAAAGATTCAAGACAAGCAGAAATATCTTTTGAAGGCACAGTATTATTAGCCTTAGAGAGTCAGGAAATGAAAGAAGTGCTCAAAGCATGGAAGAAGAAAGAAATTCCTCCAATTATCCGTCCGCAATTATTTAATTACATCATTCAAAAATGTTCTATTAAAGCATTGTCTTTAGAAGAAGATCTCAATCTTCCCTTTTTCCCGCAGTTAAAATTTAATTAACACACCAAAATAAAAATTTATCTAAATTTTTAATCATATAATTTTTTTATTTTACTCAAAACTCCAAAATCTAAAACTTCGTTTTTTTCTCCAACTATCTTCACTTCAAATTTTTTCAAATCAAATCTCCAAGCCAACCAACTTTCATTTTGTTCAAAGAAAGAAACATCTATTCCTTCGTTAATATCTGCAAAACTTGGAAGAATTATTATCTCTTTTCCTTTAAACTTCCCTTTAAGAAAACACTTATATTTTTCTGCTTTCACTCCTTCACGTAAACTTATAGCCGGGTGCAAATGCCCCATAATCCAAACCCTTATTTCCTTATCATAAATTTCTTTATAGTCTTTATCTCCATGTAGAAAACAATATTCATTCCAAAAATAATAATCGTAAATTTTAATTCCTCTTTTTTCTAAAAATTGCAGCAAATAATTATCATGATTTCCTCTAATAATTATAATCTCCTTGCACTTCTCCTCTAAATAATCAAACAAATTGACAAGACCATATTTTTCTTCCTTCATCAAATGAGAAAACTCATTCTTCAGGTCGCCCAAAAGAACTATCTTATCTACAATCTCGCCTTTTCCGCCAGCACCATCACTAATAATTCTATCAAAAACCAACTCTAACTCTTCAATCATCTCCTTTTCCATTTCCCCACCAATATTTATTCCTTCAATCTCCCTTCCCGCTCCAAGATGAACATCTCCAATTACAACTACTTTCTCTTTTTCTTTCTCTATTAAAAGGCACTTGCCTATATATTTTATCATATAAATGATAGATTACAACTAACTTTAAATCTTGCCATTTCATATTCTTTTTATGATTAGGCTCTTAATTCAACATCTTTACAAAGAACCTCAAAATGTAAGAGACGAACTTTTAATTCATGAAGATGGCAGCATACTTGCTCAAAAATTAGATATAAATAATCGCTGGAATAAATATTCATTTTCTGGAGATAGAGTAATAGGTTATGTTTTAAGAAGAAATCCAGAAACAAGTGTAATGAATGTCGATCCTTTTTCCTTTTCCCTCATACCTCAAAAAGACTACTCTCCTCTTGTCCTTTCTCCTTCAGGTCCAACCCTTTGGTATAGCAAAATTCTTTCTATTGAACACGATCTCAACGAGACACAACCAGAAAACCCCGAATAATCAAACATAAAATTATTAAATTTTTCTCTTTTCAAAGTTCTTTCCAAAGCCATAACCAATAATACCCATCGCCAGAGCAGACCCCCAACACAAAAACACTTTTTCTTCACTATTTTTTATTTCTCTAATTTCGCCATCAACAAAAATAACTCTCTTTGCTTTTTCATCTATTTCCATACTCCACTTTTCTTTCTTACTCATTTCTTCAAGTTCATTATAACTAATAGGAAATCTTTCTTTGTCAAATAATCCTTTATATTTTTCTCCAATTTGGCTTTTTATCTGTTTTAGTTCTCTTTCCAAGGGAGCACACTTAATCAAATCACCCCGTTTTAATCCTTCTGCAGCAACTAGCCCTCCAAAAACTGCTCCAGCAAAAAACCCTATTAATCTAGAATCATATCTCATTAATCTACTCATAACCTTCTTTCTTTCAGATGCCTTTTAAATTCTCTCACAAAATTTAATTTATTCAAGTAGTAAATCTCTTCTTACTTTCCCTTCTCCCCAATCACCTTCATATGCAGCTCATGCATTCTCTTCAAAAAGCTAGCTCTGTCTTCCATCTTTATAAGATCAGAGCGACCCTGCAGCATCAAATTCAACCCGAAAGGAGAAACAAGAGGAGTCCTAATCTTCTTTACTTTTATCTTTCCTTGCTCGATCCATTCTAAAACTTTCTTTGCATTATTGACATCCATTAAATCTTCTAAAACTTCTCTTCGTGCTTCTCGCAATATAGGAAATTCATTGCTTATCTTCTTTACAGCACTTAATAAAAATCCAGAATGCATATGCTGTTTTCCAACACTCTTCTCTCTCCCCTTATATTTTCTTAAAATCATCAAAGAACGGGCTGCGCAATGCCTAAATCTTCTTTGTAAGACCTCAGTTCTTTCAATGGCTTCTTTTAAAATTTCATTAATTTTTTTTGAGGTTACCCAAGAAATTATCTTATTTTCATCCAAATCCTGTCCAGCAATAAAAAAACCATTATCATTAATCCCCATTTCTATATCTCTATATTTTAATCTAGCAGCGGCAAATGCATAAGCTCTAGCTAGAGCATCATTAACTTTTCTGCCATAAAGACTATGAAACAATAAAAAATCTTTTTCTTCTTTAAATTTTTCCACAATTAGCAGAGATTCATGAGGCACTTCTGAAAATTTTTCTTGTTCAAGAAAATAATTATAAATTTCCTTAGCAATATGTTTTTTGCAATACAAATATTTTTCAATAAACTCTATACATTTCTTCTCATTTTCCAAATTTTCCTTCACCAATTTTCTAAATTTTCCAATATCTAATGCAACTTCAAAGTTCAATGGAAGCATCTCAGAAAACCAAGAGGGGATAGTGGGATTTTTTGTAATTCCGCTTTTTACATAAGCTTTCATCCCTCTTGAAAATAAGAATTGATATTTAGCTCCACCAAGAACAAAAATATCTCCTCTTTTCATACGTTCTAAAAAAGCCTCATCAATTTTACCGATAGTTTCTCCCTTGCCATCTCCGCTTTGTATGACAACATTAATAAATCCCTCTTCAGGAATTGTTCCTATATTAGTCATATAAATAACCCTGGCAAGCATTCCTCTCTTGCCTATTTTATTTTCTTTTTCATCATACCATATTTTAGAATATACATATCTATGTTCCAAAGAGTATTCTCCAGATAGGTAGCTTATTACATCCAAAAAATCTTCTTTTGTTAAATTTTCATAACAATAACTCCTCCTTATTGTTTTCAGCATATCATCTATATCCCATACCTTGCTAATAGCCATTCCATAAATCTGTTGCGCTAAAACATCAAGACAATTTTTAGGTATCTCCGCCCTATCAATTTTTCCCTCAACCATCTTTTTCATCAAAATTCCACATTCAACAAGATCATCTCTATCAAGAACAATAAACTCCCCCCTAGGATTCGCATGGAGCTGATGGCCTGCCCTGCCGATTCGCTGTAAGCTGCGGCTTACAGATTTAGGGCTTCTTAATAAAATAACTAAATCAATACTTCCAATATCAATTCCTAGCTCTAAGCTCGTGCTAGAAACAACAACTTTCAACTCCCCCTTTCGCAATTTATCTTCAATTTCAAATCTCTTCTCTTTTGACATAGAACTATGATGAGCACCAATAATTCCTTCGTATTTTTTAGGAAAATGCAAATCCAGATAATGGATTATTCTTTCCGTAGCTGCTCGAGTATTAGTAAATATTAAAGTAGTTCTATTCTTTTCAATAAGTTCATCAAGCAAATAATATAACTTTCTCTGGCTTTCCTGATTTTCTGCTTCCAAAATATTTTCTCCGGGAAAATCAAGCCCAATCTCTATTTTTTTAATTAATTTTACATCAGCAATTAAACAATCTCTCTCTTTTCCAACAAGAAATTTAGCGATTTCTTCAAGCGGGGAGATTGTTGCCGATAAACCTATTCTTACAGGTTCTATCAAGCTGTAAACACACAATCTTTCCAGAGTAAGCGACAAATATACTCCTCTTTTATTAGTCATCGCATGTATTTCATCAACTATAATGAACTCCAACGCTCTCAAGCTCTCTATAAACTTAGATGTTGTAAGCACAATAGCTAGCGTTTCAGGGGTGGTTATGTATAAATGAGGAATTCTTTTAGCATGTTTAGCTCTATCACTAGCGCTAGTATCTCCAGTCCTCCAAACAACCCTTATTTCTTGCATTGCAATCCCCTTTTTCTTAGCTATTTCATTCATTTCATTTAATGGCGTAACAAGATTGAAGTGTATATCGTTTACAAGCGATTTAAGTGGCGAGACATAGACGCAGTATATCTTGTCTTCAAGCTCATTTTTCAGTGCCAGATCAACCAAATAATTTATTATTCCCAAAAACGCAGTCAAGGTCTTAGTTCCTCCAGTTGGAGCAGATATCAATATATTCTTCCTGTCTCGTATATTTTTTACTCCATAAAGCTGCGTCAAGCTAAAATCCTTAAACTTTGAAAAAAACCATTCACTAACCAAAGGATTCAATATTTCCTTAACTTCTTCTGTTTTGTGAGGATCAACAAATTCTATTTTTCCCTGCATCTTCATCCATCCAACAATAGACTTTATATTTCTTTACATTCACTCGCAAATCGCACCTCAACCATTTATTCTACTATTTTATAAACAACACTGTAGGAATCCGAGTAAACCTTTTCAAATCCTTCAATTTCAGGTAGTTTTAAGATGTGATACATAAAAGATTCAGGATCTAAACTGCAAGAACTTTCTTGCTCAATAGAGCAACTTTTATTGCTCCAAGTACAATCTTCTTCGCCTATTTTAGAAGAGCATCTAAAATAATTTAAAGCAGGCTCTTTAAATGAAATTCCTCCTTCCTTTAAAACAGCCCAACCATACCTATACGCAGAATCAGTTAGAAAGATATATCCTGAATTTTTCTTTTTCATAATCTGTTTAGTTTCTTGAGGGAGATGGGTAGCGAAAGCCAAAGCGAGTTCTTTTATATTTTCATCTGAAACATATTCTTCCCCGGTTCTCAATGAATACTTATTTAAAGTCTTCGCAAGAAATCCGAACCTTTTAAGGGGCGGATGAATTGCGCA
>JBBSYK010000031.1:0-5453 GCA_038045285.1 Nanobdellota archaeon
TTGCTCAAAAGAGTTCGGCAGTTCAAGAAAAAGAATTAATATCTACGCAAAGCTTTTTGGCAGTATTCCATAGAATCTCGAATTGTGCTGGTTCTAAAAACATTTAAAAATCGTCCTCGTCTCAGATTTGAATGGTCTCGTAGCATAATGGGAATGCACACGACTGAAGCTCGTGCTAACGGGGTTCGATTCCCCGCGAGGCCATTTAATTTGAAAAAAAAGAAAACATGAAAAAATTAATCTGCCCGCAGTGCAAATCGCCAGACATAATTTCTCATGGCGCTTCTATTGAATTTATATCTCATTCTTACAAGTGCAACAATTGCCTCTATGAAGGACAAGCAATAGAAATAGAAAGAAAAAGTGTTAAGAAAAATAAAAAAGAATTTATAATTTTAAAAAGATAATTTCTTAAAAAGAAAAAATTATAAAAATAAAAAGTTTTTAATGTCTTGCTAAAGAGAAGACATTCTTTATAGCAACTATTACTGTTGCTGGGACGAATATTACTAACAGCGCCTTAAATATATCATTTATCCAAGACACGTCAGCCAACGCGCTTTGTCCAAATGCTGATGCAATTATCAAAACTACTCCTGAAAGCAGGAATGGTTCAGTTTCTTCATCAGCAACATTCAATAATCCCACAATCAATCCAATAACAACTAAGATTGACAGATAAGTAGGATCATTGCCGCCGAAGCCAAATATTCCTAGCACTAATGCAAGAATAACTCCAACGAGAAAAGCCCAGCTACCTAGAAGGTTGCCCGTCTTTTTTGCCATAGTTAACCTCCTTTTTCATGTTTAATATAAGATTTTAGTATTTAAATAACTTGTGTTTCAATATATATAATAGAAAAGATAAGATAGACTATACTCCTGAATTGTAAAAAATCTTTTGTTCAATCAACTTGGTTATGAGTAACATTTATAAAACCTCGCTCCTTTCAGATGAAATGAGCAAAAAGAGGTCTGCAGAAGGGGGAAATTATACAAATAATTCTGGTGTAGCTGCAGTAGTTCTAGGAATCTTAAGCATTCTATTTGGAATAAGTATATTTTTGGGATCATTTGCAGGCGTAATATTAGCAATTATTAGTTTGGTTTTTGCTCTTAGGCAGAGAAAAGTTCATTCTAATATTTGGTCGACATGGGGGGTGATTCTTTCTATAGCAGGATTAGCGATTAATTTAGCAATAATTATTATATTAATTCAATTTGTAAGGAATCAAATAATTCCTATTATAGAACAAGCAGCTCAACAAGCACAACAAATGCAATATGTACAGCCATAAATTAAATTTAATGAGAAAAAAGAAAGCAGCAATCGAACTTTCAGTAGGAACAATTGTTGTAATTGTTTTAGCTATGTCTATGTTAATACTTGGTTTAGTTTTAATAAGAAATATTTTTAAAGGTTCTATTGACAACTTTGATGCGCTAAATAGAAATGTTGAGGGAGAAATAAATAAACTTTTTAATGAGAGAGGGGAAAAAACAGTTATTTATCTTCCGAAGGAAGAATTGGAATTGAAAAAAGGAAAAAGTTTTGGAGTAGGGTTTGGAGTTAAAAATACTGTTGGCGGAGAATCAACGCAAGGTAAATTTGAATATAAAATAGAAGCGTCGAGTGTTCAAAAAGGATGTCAATTAACAATAACTGAGGCAAATAATTATCTTATTTTAGGTGATTCTGGATCTTTTAGTTTGTCGCCTGGTGCAACAAATTCTAAATTGAAAGTAACTGTTCAAATACCTGATTCTGCCCCGCTTTGCCAGATAAGATATGAATTAAGAGTTACGAAAGAAGGTCAGACCTATGATACGAATGCTTTTAATTTGAAAATAACTGCATAAAACTTCTTAGATAAAATGCCTGATAAAAAAAAGAAAAATAAGGATGAGGAGGAAGATTGGGAAGAGGAAGTTGAGGATGAAGAAGATGACTGGGAAGATGGCAAGGATGAGATTTAAAAGTACTCAATTCCTTATTTCTTTATGGAGAAATTTAGAAGTGTAATTCAAAATTTAAAGGAAAATCATAGAAAATATAGGTGGTTCGTAACTTCTTTCGGCAATTTAGTGATTGGGGGGAAGAATTCAGACCAGAATGATTCTTTAATGCGCGATGTAAAAGATACGGGAATAAGTTTTACAATTATGCATACCTCTGAACCTGGAAGCCCTTTTACCGTTATCTTGGCTGAAATGCAAGATATAAGGAAGCAGGATTTAAAAGAATGTGCAATTTTTACAGCATGTTTCAGCAAAGCATGGAAATTAAAAAAGAAAAAAACTTTTATTGATGTTTTTTCGTCATTACAACTTTTTAAAACAAAAGATATGAAAAAAGGGGCTTGGAGCATTATTGGACAAGTCAAGCATGTTGAAGTTCAGCTGCGCCTCATTTTAATAAAACAAAATGGTTTTTTACGAGCAATACCTGAAAATCCTTTTATTGATAAAAGTTCGAAATATTTAACAATAGAACCTGGTAAATTAAAAAAAGAACAGCTCATACCTATTATTAGGGAAACATTTAATAATATTTCTACTGAAGAGATACTATCTGCCCTTCCTTCAGAAGGATTTAAGGTAATTAAAAAATAAAATGACAGAAGCGAAATTTCAAATAGGCAAAAATGGACTCACCTCAGGGGTTTTAACTTCTTTAGCTTTAGCTTTCAAAAACCATAAACAAACAAGGATTACTGTCCTTAAATCATTTGGAAGAGATAGATATACTAAAATTAAATTAGCTGATCAAATAGCAAAAGAATTATCGGTGATGATGAGTTGTTCATTTAATTATAAGATAATAGGGTTTACAATAGTAATGAGAAAACACTCTCTAAGAGGTCAAAAGTAACATTTATAAGGCGCCTTTTTTAAATAAAGTTGTTATACTTTTTAACATGGATGTAAAATCAATAAATCCTCAGAAATACAACGTAATTTTAGCGGGAGCTTTGAAAAAAATACCTGAATTTGAGAAACCAGAGTGGATAGATTTTGTAAAATCCGGCACTCATAAGCAGCGTCCTGCAATAGAACCTGATTTCTGGTATAAAAGAGCAGCTTCTATTCTTAGGCAGCTATATATAAAACGTATTGTTGGAGTAATCCGTCTACGTTCCAGATACGGGGGAAGAAAAGATAGGGGTGTAAAACCTCCTCGTTTTAAAAAATCTTCTGGAAAAATAATTAGAACGATTCTACAACAAGCAGAGAAGGCTGATTTAATAGAAAAAGCTAAAGGTAGAAAACTTGGACGCCAGCTTACAAAAAAAGGAAAAGATTTTTTGGAGGATTTGATAAAATGATTGTAAAAAGTAATGAATATTTAAAAGCTGTTAGAAGTATTAAAATATGCTTGCGAAGAAATGGAGCAACAGCATTTGATGAAAATGGAAATCCTTTAGGTGAAAGAGGTATAGCTCGTTTTATTTTAGGAATTCAATATAAAGAATATTTACAAATACCTGTTCCAATTTTATATTATGATCCTTGTCTTGATGTGTACGGTTTTACAAGTGAAACATCTTTGTTTGGGAGAACAATGAATCGAAGGGAGAATGTAGGAAGATTTGATTTTGGAGGAATTTAATATCATGAAACCAGTATATCAAAAAAAGATTAAACTTGCAGTTGCAGAACGTCAGATCAAATGGGCTCCTTTTTGGGCAGTATTAAGAAAATTTGGAAAGGGCAAAGCAGGACATATTCATCCATCACAAATTACAGCGCACAGACGTCATTGGCGTCAAACTAAATTGAAAATTAAACCAAGAAGAATACCAAGAAGCCATCTAGGATAAGAAAATGCCGAAAATAGAAAGCTACAAAACAGAAACAATAGGAGAGCATTTAATGTTACTAACTTTGATGCATAGCTATGCGCAACATCATCCTAAAATTCTCTTGGAATTAGATTATCACCAAATTCCAAGCCAAAAGGCAGTTTATAAGCTAAGAGAACAAATTTTATCGAGCGTTTATCATTTCGATAAGGTTACAATTTTGCATATTAGTGGCAGTAATAACCTAATAAAATTTGCAGGCAAGAGAAATAAAGATAGGAATGAAGCAAAAGGAAAATTAGAAAGACTTATTGGAATCACTTTAAACAGGTTGGAGAGTTCAATAAAATAATAATATGGCTGATACAAAAACACAATCATTTGAAAGAGAATATATTATTCCACTTAGACGAGTTTGGCTTAGAGTCCCTAAATATGAGAGAACTGGAAAATCAATCAAGGCCATAAAGCAATTTATTGCAAAACATATGAAAGTTCCAGAAAGAGATTTAGATAAAGTTAAACTTGATGTTTATTTTAATAATGATTTATGGTTTAGGGGCAGGGCGCATCCTCCAGCTAAAATTAAGGTTAAAGCAATAAAAGAAGGAGATATAGTAAAAGTTACTTTTGCAGAAACTCCAAAATATGTAAGTTTCTTGAAAAATAGACATGACAGATTAAAGAAAAAAGCCGAAGGAAAAACTGAAGTAGAGAAACAAGCAATTAAACCTGAAGAAGTCAAAAAAGCCGAAGGAAAAACTGAAGAGCAAAAAGTTGATGAGGAAGAAAAGGAGAAAGCTGTTGAACAACAGCAATTAAAGCATGCTGAACAGCAACAGAAAGCTCAAAAACATATGACCAAAGCCAAAGAACCAAAAATTCAGAGAAATCCACTTAGAAGTAGATAATTAAATAAAACAATTTTATCTTGTTCCCCAATAATAAATTGCTAGGCTGCCTAATGAAGCAATATTGATAATATCGATATATTTTTTCTTTTCTTCTTTCGGCATATCTCTTGGAAAATAACTTCTGCCCCCATTAATTCCTAAGTTTAATCCATCTTTGAATGTATCCATAGCCCTTAACATTGTATTTCCTGATATGCTGGTGAGAACTACGCTTGCTACTGAAGGAATACCTGCTTCCCAAATATTTTTTGCGCCGAAAAAACTATATAATCCATAACTTATTCCTACGTCGCCTAGTGCGCAAGCTGCTCCATAAAGTCTATTGAACCAAACTTTCGCTTCTCTACTTGAATCAAAGGTTATACCTAACTTTTTTTCCAAGTAACTTCTTACAAATCCTATAGCCTGTCCTGTCGCAAAAAAATTAGTAGCTGTTCCAAACATTCTTAAATTTGCAGAAATTTCAGGACTTAAACCTGAGGCTAGTTCAATCATTCCGAGTATTGGATTTCTAAGTGCACTTATAGAAGATCCATTTGCAAAAATCTTATTTCTGACTGTATTATCATAAATCAAATCGACTATATTTGCCATTGTTATCTTTATTCAAAATCCCTTTTAAATCTTTGTATTTGTCACTATAGTAAAGTAATTACAAAAATAAGTAAGGGCATAATTTGCCCCAAGTTTACAAGTTATCTCAAGTAGTAAACCGAAATAGCTAAAAACACCGTCG
>JBBSYK010000032.1:0-3465 GCA_038045285.1 Nanobdellota archaeon
ACAGAGCAAGATTATCTTATTTTGATAAGATTAGATAATATGTACGCAAAGTCGGCAGGAAGGCGATATTTAAATATCTCTTTTTATTATCAATTTTATGAAAATTAAAGAAGTATTAGATAAGCTAGATTATATGCCTGATAAAGAAGAAATTGCTTTTATAAAAAATGAAGCTGAACAAACATGCAAGGATATTGATAAAGAGATCAAAAAGCAGAAAATTAAAGCGGAAACATTTATTGGCGGCAGTTTAGCAAAAAGCACCCTTGTAAAAAAAGATAAATATGATGTTGATATATTTGTTAGATTTGATTGGCAATATGAAAATTTGTCTGAAAAGCTAGAAAAGATTTTATTATCTGTTGCAAAAAGAAAGAAAGCAAATATAGATAAGATTCATGGCAGTAGAGATTATTTTAGACTTGAAAAAAATAATTTAATATTTGAAATAATTCCTGTTTTGAAAATCACTAAGCCAAAAGAAGCCAGAAATGTTACTGATTTAAGTTATTTTCATGTTAATTATGTAAAAAAAAGAGTAAATAATGATCTTGCTAGAGAAATTATTTTGGCAAAGGCATTTTGCAAAGCGCATGGCGTTTATGGGGCTGAAAGCTATATTCAAGGATTCTCCGGATATGGATTAGAATGTTTAAGTATTTATTACGGCGGCTTTGAGAAAATGTTGAGGGCGCTTGTAAAAGTAAAAGAAAGGGAGATTATTGATCCTGAAAAGAAGTATAAAATAAAAGACTCTGTTCTTTTAGAAATCAATGAAAGCAAATTACAAAGCCCTATTGTACTTATTGACCCGACTTGGAAAGAAAGAAATGTTTTGGCGGCTTTGAGCAGGGAATCATTTCATAAATTCCAAAATGCTGCAATAATATTTTTAAAAAATCCTGGAATATCATTTTTTGAAGAAAAGAAGATCGACGAAAAAAAGATGAAAGAAAAGGCTAAAAAGAGGAAAGCTGATTTTTCTTGCGTATTTTTAAAAACGGATAAACAAACAGGAGATATTGCTGGAACTAAATTAAAGAAATTTGTAAATTTTCTAACTCGAGAAATAGAGAGTTTTTATTTTATTTTAGATAAGGAGTTCCTTTATGATGAAGAACAAAGTGCAAATTTTTATATTTGTGCTAAATCAAAAAAGGAAATTGTCAAAATTGGGCCTCCTGAAAGTATGAAAGAAGCATGTACTTCTTTTAAAAAGAAAAATAGGAATATTTTTGTTAAAAATGGATTATTACATTCAAAAATAAAGATTGGTTTTTCTTTGCCAAAATTCTTAATAGATTTTAAGAGAAAAAATTTGAGAAAATTGAGAGAGATGGGTATTACTGGAATGAAGATTTTGAAATGAATTGTTATTTCTCAATAAGAGGAATATATTCATTAATTAATTTTATTGGAATACTTACTATGCCTTCTACGCTACTTTTCCCCCTCTGGTCATAAATGATATTACTAAATGCTTCTAAATGATCTATATCTGGCCTTTTAACATTGAAACTTATTCCCTTTATGTATAATGGTCTTCTTAATGCTCTCTTTCTGCCCAGAAAATTTTTTGATTCGTAGCAGACTTCTGCTCTTTCTGCATAATTTGGATGTTCGTATTCATCAGGCATATTAGATGCATTAAAACGCGGTAAATTTCTTAAGTCTGAGTTTTCCATGTTATTTATCACCTAACTTAGATTTTTTTTCAGCTATTATCTCCAACAAATCATTTTTGCGCGATAGAGGAACTAAAAAATTTGCGATGTTCCAGGAACTATGGCTTACATAGGAAGTAATACCTAAATCTGCTAATGATTCGTCTGCTATAAAAAATCCGTTTTGAGTTATTACTTTCATTTTTACATAATTTCTCTCTGGATAAACTTCTAAAACTTCTCTATCGGCTTGAGAAGATATCTCACCATCTTTAGATACGTGAAAAGAAGCATACTTATATCCTTTTTTTAATTCTGTTGGATTATTAATTTGGAAATCGAAATGCATTATCCGTTTTTGCGAAAGAGGCCAATCGTAGTTTTTAACATATTTTGTGTTCATGTTGGTCTTATTTACCGTTGCCGTTCTTTATAGAATTTTCTAATATGTTAGCAATTGAAGAAGTGAAGAAAGGTGATTGAAGCCAGACTCCCATTTCTTCTTCTGCATTTTCTTGAGTTACCATAAATATAATCTCTCTTTTGTCAGAAATAAAGAAACGAGCTCCTGAATCTGAGCTTTTAATTTTTAAATTGAACTTAGAACTAATTTTCTTTATCTTTTCCTGATCTCCAGAAAGAAGCAGCTTTACTTTGATATTGTTTTTGTTTAATTTTTCAAGCGCAGGAACTATAACTCTGCCTTTGTCCTCAAAATCTAAAACAGAAGTGCATATTAATACTTCGTTCTTGGCAGTATCTAAAAGTTCTCTAAGTCTGGATAGAATGTTAGATCGTCCCTTCAATGATCCTGTTATATCATGAGCCTTAATTGGAGATATACCTGAATTATGCAATTGCTCTAATTCTACATACTCTTGAGTATCTTTAAGATTAGACAAAGATTTAATTTTTTCCTGAGCTTCTTGCAATGTAACTGATTTCATTTTTTCTAAAACTTCTGTTGGTTTAACTGATATGTATTTTACAGGTTTTCCAATTTTTGTTATAGCAAAACCTCTTTTTTCAAGGGACTCCAGTACATCATATGTTCTTGATCTAGGCACGCCAGAAAGATCTGCTACTTCCCTTGCTGAAGCAATACCCTTTGTTAAAAGAGCCAACCATACCTTGGTTTCATAAATATTAAGATTGAAATATTCTTTAATTCTCTTTACAAGTTCAAGTTTTATTATCATGATATAGTGACGAAATAATAGGTATATAAATCTTTCGTTTGATGCTATTTAATAGTTACAACAAGAAAGATTTAAAAAGATGAGAAAAAGTAAAATTATATGACTTATGAATTAAGTGAACCAATGCGTATTTTAGATGAAGAAGTTGCAGATTTTTATAAATTGACCTCTCAATATTTTAAAGGATATTTGATAAATCCCTATGGGAGAGAAATTTATAAAAAGAAACTAGGGCATTTGTTAAATAAAGCTAATAGAACTAGACCAGAAAATAAATTTGAAGATCTTGTTTTAAGAAACATAATTTCAAACCTTGAATTAAATGACGTAGTTGTTAATTTTTGCTCTGATCCTTCTTTTCCTCATTCGACTCAACAATTTATTGATAGTATTGGCGGTGAGGGAACTTGGGACCATCTTGAAAATATTGTTAAGGCATCTCCATGGGAGTTAAGATGGAAGCAAAGCGAAAGAACGCAAGAGAGAGATTTTTCTAGTATAAACCCTCATGTTCCAGAAGCAAAAGAGGCTGCATTAGAATGGCTGCCTCGACAGGCTGTAAGAGAATGACTTATAGCGTTTAGCACCGAAAAGTTTATTTA